>DASUHB010000033.1 GCA_036273715.1 Gemmatimonadaceae bacterium | reverse complement strand
ACATGGCAACGCAAACCACGCCCCGCGCTGAACCGCGTGAGCGCAAGGGCAACACCGGCCTCGAGGCGCTCGGACTCGCGCCCAAAGGAACCGTTCATTGGAACCTCGTCCCTCCCGAGCTCGTCCAGGCGGCCGTGCGCCGCGACGAAGGCCAGCTCGCCGACAAAGGACCGTTCGTCGGCATCACCACGCCGCACACCGGCCGCTCGCCCAAGGACAAGTTCCTCGTCAAAGAACCGAGCACCGAGCGCGACGTGTGGTGGGGCGATGTGAACCGCCCGTTTCCACCCGAAAACTACCAGAAACTCCTCGCCGACGTCCGCGCCTACCTCGCCGCCCAACCGGAGCTGTTCGTCCAGGACCTGTGGACCGGCGCCGACCCGCGCCACCGCCTCTCCGTCCGCTACGTCTCGCCTAACGCCTGGCAGATGCTGTTCGTACGGAACATGTTCATCCGCCCCGAGCTCAGCGACCTCCCGACCTTCGTGCCTAACTTCAGCGTCCTGCACGCGCCGGAGATGCAGGCCGACCCGGCCAAGCACGGCACCCGCAGCGGTACCTTCATCGTCCTCGACTTCGCGTCCCGCCAGATCCTCATCGGCGGCACCCGCTACGCCGGCGAGCTCAAGAAAGCGATGTTCACGGTGATGAACTACCTCATGCCCAAGTCCAACGTGCTCTCCATGCACTGCTCCGCCAACATCGGCGAGCTGGGCGACTGCGCGCTGTTCTTCGGCCTCTCCGGCACCGGCAAGACGACGCTCTCCGCGGATCCCGAACGCCAGCTCATCGGCGACGACGAGCACGGCTGGAGCGACGAAGGCGTGTTCAATTTCGAAGGCGGCTGCTACGCCAAGGCCATCAATCTCAGCGAAGACAGCGAGCCCGATATCTATCGCACCACCCAGATGTTCGGCACCGTCCTCGAGAACGTCGTCCTCGATCCGAATTCCCGCCGTCCGGATTTCACCAATTCGTCGCTCACCGAAAACACACGCGTCTCCTATCCGCTGCCCTACATCCGCAACCACGTGCCCGGCGGACGCGGCGGACACCCCAAGAATGTCGTCCTGCTCACCGCCGACGCGTTCGGCGTGCTGCCGCCCATCGCACGCCTAACGAGAGACCAGGCGCTGTACTATTTCCTGTCCGGCTACACTGCCAAGGTCGCCGGCACCGAGCGCGGCGTCACCGAGCCGCAGGCCACCTTCAGCGCCTGCTTCGGCGCCGTCTTCCTCGTCTGGCCGCCCACCAAATACGCCGAGATGCTCGGCGCGCGACTCGATCAGCACAAGTCGAAGGTGTGGCTCGTCAACACGGGATGGACCGGCGGACCCTTCGGCGTCGGCTCCCGCATGAAGCTCGGCTTCACCCGGGCAATGGTGCGCGCCGCGCTCTCGGGAGAGCTCGATGCAGTGCCCACCACCACCGACCCCATCTTCGGACTCGCCGTCCCGCAGTCCGTGCGCGGCGTCCCCTCGGAGGTCATGAACCCGCGCCGGACCTGGTCCGATCACGCCGCCTACGACGCACAGGCGAAGAAGCTCGCGGCGATGTTCGCGAAGAACTTCGAGCAGTTCGCGGGCTCGGTGTCCGACGGCGTCAGAAGCGCAGGTCCGAAGAGCGGCTGATCGACGCGTGACGTCGATCCGCGACCCGCTCTGGAACACCATCGTCGTCGATGCGGTCACCCGGCGGCTCATCGACACGCCGGTGTTCCAGCGCTTGCGGTACGTCCGACAGTTAGGCCTGGCGCACCTCGTCTACCCCGGCGCCACCCACACCCGCTTCGAGCACGCGTTAGGCGCGTACCATCTCGCCCGGCGCACCCTCGGCGTGCTCGACGACCGCCGCGAGCTCGACGCCATCCCGCCCGATGAACGCGGCGTCGTCATCGCCGCCGCGCTGCTCCACGACGTCGGCCACCACCCGTTCTCCCACGCGCTCGAGGAAATCGGCGCCCAGCACCACGAAGTCGCCGCGCGCCCGCTCATCACACAGGGCCCGATCGCCGACGAGTTGCGCGCGTCGATCGCCCCCGATGCCCCGGAGCGCGTCTACGCGCTCATCCGCGGGCAGAGCGCGAGTCCGCTCCAAGGCCTCATCTCCGGCTCGCTCGACCTCGACAAGATCGAATACCTCAAACGCGACGCGTTCATGTGCGGCGTGCCGTACGGCGAGATCGATGTCGATCGGCTCATCAACGCACTCACCGTCGTCCCCGACGCGGGACGCGTCACCATCGGCGTGCTGGAAAAAGGACTGTCGGCGCTCGAGTCGCTGCTGTTCGCCAAATACCAGATGTACCGGAACGTCTACTGGCACCACGCCGTACGCAGCGCCACCGCGATGTACAAGCGCCTCGTAGATGATGCGATTCGAGATGGCGCGCTCGACGACAGCGCGCTGTCATCGCTCACCGACGAAGGACTGCTCCACGTGCTCGACACGGCGAGCAACGCGCCGCTGCTCGATGCGCTGCGTACCCGCCGCCTCTACAAGCGTGCGTTCGAGTGCGCCGCCGGCGACCTGCCCGACGGAGCGGGCGACTGGATCGCCGTCGAGCTCGACCGCGTGCGCGCCACCGAAGACGCGCTGGCACGCCGGTTAGGCCTCGCGTCCGGGGAAGTGCTGCTCGACTTCCCGGAAAAACCGCAGATGCTGGGACTGGATCTGCCGGTGCGCCTCCGCGGCGGCCAGGTGCACCGGCTCACGCGGGAAGGCCTGCGCGGGTCGATCAATCTCCCCGTGCTGTCCGACGAGCTCTACCGCTCGGCGCGCGTGCTGCGGGTCTTCGTCGCGCGGCCCGTCTCGTTAGGCGAAGACGCGATCCGCAGCCTGCTCGGCTGACTCAGCCCCCGCGCGATCGCTCCGCGCCGCGCGCCTCCGCCAGTCGCCGAGCAATACCGCGGTAGAACGCGGCATCTTCGTGTCGCTCCTGTTGCTCGAGCGACAACGCCGCCAGCTCCAACGCATACAGGATGTTGCCGAGGTACAACTCCGCGAGCGCGCCGACCGTGCCGTCCGGCATGTCAGGCGCCGCTCTTGCCGTCCGCCGCCGGCGCGCCCGCCGAACCCGAGACCTCGTCCACCGCCACCACCCGCACGACAATCGCCGTGATGTTGTCCAGACCGCCGCGGCCGTTCGCCTCCGCGATCAATGCATCCACCACGCGCTGCGCCGTCGCGCGCGACTGCAATAGCTGCGCGAGCCGCCGGTCATCCACCATTCCGGTGAGACCATCGCTTGCCACCAGGAACGTGTCGCCGCGGCGCACTTCGCCCGCGTACAGATCGGGCTGCACGTCGGTATTGGCCCCGACACACCGCGTGATGACGTTGCTGTACGGATGGTAGCGCGCCTGCTCAGGCGTTAGGACACCGGCGTCCACCTGCTCCTGCACGTACGAATGATCTTTCGTCAGCTGCCGTAAGGCCCCGTCGCGTAGCATGTACACGCGCGAATCGCCAACGTGACCGATCAGATAGTGCGCGTCGTGCAACAGCAGCACGCACACCGTCGTGCCCATCCCCTGCTTGTCGACTTCGGTCAGCGTCCGTTGATAGATGGCCAGGTTCGCGCGCTGCAGCGACCGCTGCACTCGTTCGCGCGCCTCGGCATCCGGCATCGCGTTCGCGTCCCGCAACTCGTCCGACAGGATCCGCACCGCCATGTCGCTCGCGACTTCCCCCGCCGCGTGCCCGCCCATGCCATCGGCGACCACGAACAATCCGCGCGGCAGGTCCGAGAAGTAACTGTCCTCGTTCCCCGTACGAATCATTCCGGTGTGCGTTCCCTGGCCTACTTCAAGCTGCACGCGCGCCCCATCAAAAAAAGAGAAGAAACACAGCAATCGCGACTGCGACGACGACCACCACCCACAACAGCAGCGACGGCCGCCGACGCCGGCCACGCGATTCGCGCTCACCGGCGACGCCAGCCTCCTTCTCCTGCGCCTTCGCCAACCCACCTGGCGGAAACCCTGCTCCCGCACCAGGCTCACGCCCAACCTCTCGACCTCCCGCCCGCCGGCCCTCTGCTCCAGCAGCGATCAATCGAGCGCGCTGCTCCGGCGTGAGCGCCGCAATCGCGCGCGTCTGACCGGCGCCGCCGGCGCCAGGATCAGTCTCTGCGCCCAATGTCTCGTCGCCCACACCACCACCAAACTCCGTTCCAACACCCGTTGGCCGAAACATGAACTTGAGACCGCCAACGCGCAGGTCCGGCGCTCCCTCGAGCAGCGCTTCGCCGAGTATCCGTCGTCCACCTACATAGGTCCCGTTGGTCGATCCCATGTCGACCACATACCACCCCTCGTCCCGCCGCTGCAGCTTCGCGTGCGAGTCCGACACGCTGTCGTCGGCCAACGAGATCTCGTTGTGCGCACCACGCCCGATGTGCGTCAGCCGCGAACGAATCTCGAACACCGTACCGTTCAACACGCCGCTGCTTTTGACTTCCAACGTCGCGAGCACTGGTCGTGCCGGTGCGACATCGGAGTGAAAACGGAATTCCTCGGACCCGACCTTCAGCACATCGCCGGGGCCGAGCCGGCATGATGATGCAACACGCTCCCCATTCACCGACAGCCCATTCGCGCTTAAATCGGTGATCATGTATCCGCCGGGCCCGGCCGCAATCACCGCATGCTTGCGTGACACCTCACCCGTTGGCACCACCACGTCACAGGCCGGATCGCGACCAACGACCAGTCCTTCATCGGGCACGACGTACTCTCTGCCGTCCACCAACGACACGAGTCGGCCGCCAGTTGATCCGTAGTCCACTACCCACAGGCGCTTGGCTGCTGGCGCCGAAGCGGCCTCAGGCCTCTTTACGGCAGCCACAAAGCTCGTGTTTCCAGCCTTTCTGTCGTCCCCGAAGAACAGCTCGGTCGACCCAACATCGATCTTGTCGCCGTGAATCAGCGGCGTCGGCTCCGCACCGAGCTGCACGCCGTTCACCGTGACATCCGCTGCTCCAGTTCGCCTGATGATGCTGCTACCATCCGCCTCGACCACGACGACCGCGCTCATTTCGTTCGGATCACCGTGCGCGGCCGGGACTGGTATGCGGGATCCTTCCACGCTCCCGATCCCATTTTCCCCCGGAACGAGCGGGTGCTGACGAGCGCCGACTTGGAGGTAGGCCATTCAGTAGCTGGAGAGAATCACGGGAGGGAAACATCGCTCACCGAGCGGCTCTTTCCGAGGAACCTCGTAGCCTTAGCCCAACTCGGCAGATCGAAACTATTTCGGGCCAACCACGCAAGCAAGCCGCCGGGACTGATAGATTATTCAGAGCACATGCGCGCGCCGGTCACCGAACGCAACAGCCTGAGTTTCACACACCGCGACATGCCGACGGAGCCGACATGGGCGTCTTGATCTGGCTCGTCATCGGGATCGTGTCAGGCGCAGTCGCCATCTCGCTTGTCCCGGGCGAGGACCGCGGCAGCGCCCTCTCGACCGTGTCGTTCACCGTCGCAGGCGCACTCATCGGTGGCTGGCTCGGAAACGTGCTCGCCGGTCGCCTCGACGCCGGCCTCTCGCTGTGGAGCGTGATCCTCGCCATCGTCGGCGCCGTCACGGTCCTCAATGTCTATCGATCATTCGCCCGGCGTGCGCGATGAAGGCGTCCAATCGCTGGTGGCACGGATGAAGTCGCACATCACGATTCGCGGCGCGCGCCAACACAACCTCAAGGGCTTCGATCTCGAGATTCCTCGTCGCGCGATCACGGTCGTCACGGGACCATCCGGCTCCGGGAAATCATCGCTGGCATTCGACACCATCTACGCCGAGGGACAGCGCCGCTACGTCGAGTCGCTGTCCGCGTACGCGCGCCAGTTTCTCGAACGGATGGAGAAGCCTAACGTCGACTTCATCGACGGACTATCGCCGGCCGTCGCGATCGAGCAGAAGAATCCGACCAAGACCTCGCGCTCGACCGTCGGCACTGCGACCGAGATCTACGACTACCTGCGGCTCCTCTGGGCACGGATCGGTCGAACCTTCTGTCCGGTGTGCGGGCGCGAGATTCGGCCGTCGTCGGTTCAGTCCGTTACCGACGCTGTGCTCGCGCTCGCGCCTGGGTCGCGCTTTGCTGTCGCCTTTCCGCTCATCGTGAGCGAACACGTCACGCACGAGATGATCGTCTCCGGCTTGCGCGAGCAGGGATTCTTGCGCGTCGTCGCCGACGGTATCGCGCTGCACCTCGACGAACTCGCACCGCAGAGCTCCACGACAGTCGACCTCGCGGCCGCGCGGACGTTGCTCGTCGTCGTCGATCGTCTCGTGGCCGAGCCGAGCGCCGCACGGCGCGTCGCCGATGCGGTTGGCACCGCCTTCACCGAAGGCGACGGCGACTGCTTCATCGCGCTCGCGCCGAGCGACGTTGCGCCCGACGGCTCCGTGCTCAAGTTCACCACGCGCGTCGAGTGTCCGTACGACGGCACGTGCGCGCCGGCGCCCACACCACAGCTTTTCTCGTTCAACAGCCCGCGCGGCGCATGCCCGACGTGCAACGGCTTCGGCGCCACGCTCGAGTACGACATCGATCTCATCGTTCCGCATCCCGACCGCTCGTTGCGCGAGGGAGCGATCGACCCCTGGACCAAGCCGCGCTACGACGGCCGGCGCCGTGCGTTAGTCGAGTTCGCAAAGCGGCACCGGATCGATGCCGATGCCCCGTGGTCGAGTCTGACGTCGGAGCAGCACGATCTCCTGCTCGAGGCGAGCGAGCGCGGATACAAGGGAATCTTCCCGTTTCTCCGCGATCTCGAGGAGAAGCGCTACAAGCAGTACATCCGCGTGTTCCTGAGGCAGTATCAGACGGCGCGCGAATGCCCAACCTGCCACGGCACGCGGCTCCAGCCCGAGGCGCTCAACGTTCGCATCGCCGGCCAGACGATTGCGCAGGTGAGCGCGCTGCCCGTCGACCAGCTCGGCCCGTGGCTCGATGATCTGTCGCTGTCCGATTTCGAGCGGCAGATCGCGAGCAGCGTGCTCGCCGAGGCCAGCTCGCGCACGCACTTTCTCGTCGACGTCGGGCTCGGCTACCTGTCGTTAGACCGCGCCGCGCGCACACTGTCGGGCGGCGAGGCCCAACGCATCGCGCTCGCCAACTCCCTCGGCTCGCACCTCGTCGACGCGCTCTACGTCCTCGACGAACCGTCGATCGGCCTGCATCCGCGCGACGTCGGCAGGCTGCTCGCGCTCCTCGCGCGGCTACGCGATGCCGGCAACACGGTGCTCGTCGTCGAGCACGACCTCGAGGCGATCCGCGCCGCGGACTACATGGTCGAGCTGGGACCGGCCAGCGGCGAACGCGGCGGGCAGGTCGTGTTCGCCGGACCCCTCGCGCGGGCCGCCGCCAGCCCGCTCACGGGCGGCTATCTCACCGGAACCCGCGCCATCCCCGTGCCCGCCGAGCGTCGTCCGTTAGGCCCGAGGTGGATCGCGCTCTCCGGCGCCCGCGAGCACAACCTGCACGGCGTGTCGGTGCGCATTCCGTTAGGCTGCCTCACCGTGGTCACCGGCGTGTCGGGAAGCGGCAAGAGCACGCTCGTCCACGACGTGCTCTACCGCGCGCTCGAGGCCCGCCTCCGCGGCGAAGACAGCGCCAAACGCCACCTGGGCGAGCGCGCCGGCGAGCTCGACGCCATCACCGGCTGGGACGCCCTCGCCGACGTCGTCCTCGTCGACCAGAGTCCCATCGGCAAAACGCCGCGCTCCAACCCCGTCACCTACGTGAAAGCGTTCGACGAGATCCGCCGCATCTTCGCCGAGCAACCCCTCGCCCGCAAACGCCGCTACACGCCCGGGACGTTCAGCTTCAACGTTCGCGGCGGACGCTGCGAAACCTGCGAAGGCGCGGGCCACCTCCAGGTGGAAATGCTGTTCATGGCCGACGTGTACGTCCCCTGTGACGATTGCGGCGGCCGTCGCTTCAAGCCCGAGGTGCTGGATGTCCGCGTCAACGGCAAGAACATCCATGATGTCCTCGAGCTCACCGTCGATGAAGCCATTCGCTTCTTTCCGCGAGAAGAGAAACTCGGCCAGGCACTCTGGCAGCTGCAGCAGGTGGGACTCGGCTACCTCAGACTGGGACAGCCGGCGCCGACGCTGTCGGGCGGCGAAGCCCAGCGCATCAAGATCGCGCGCGAGTTGACTAACGCAGGCCGCACCGGCGGCCGAAAGCTCTACATCATGGACGAGCCCACCACCGGCCTCCACCTCGACGACATCCGCAAGCTCCAGCGCGTCTTCGAGCGGCTGCTCGACAACGGGCATACGCTGCTCGTCATCGAGCACAACCTCGATGTCATCAAGCTTGCCGACTGGATCATCGACCTCGGACCGGAAGCCGGCGAGCGCGGTGGACGCGTCGTCGCCATGGGCCGGCCCGAAGAGGTTGCCGCGCTGGATGCGTCGCACACCGGACGATGGCTGCGCACCGTGCTGCCCGGCCGAGTCCCCGCCCAGGCGCGACGCGAAGAACAGTCGCTCGCGCATCACGCGGCCTCGTAGTCTGGTTGCGCTCACGCCGTTGACTTCGCCCTCCGCCGGCGCGAAATTTTCGTTTTCGCACGAATCATGATCCCGAGTAGCTCAGGGGTAGAGCAGCCGGCTGTTAACCGGCGGGTCGGGGGTTCAAATCCCTCCTCGGGAGCTCGTCCGGATATAAATGTGCGACGAAGGCCGCCCTTGCAGGCGGCCTTCGTCATCACGTCCTGTGCGCCGAGGCGCTGAAGGGAGGCGGACGCGAAGTCAGCGAATCGAGGTGCTGTGGGTCGACGTCGCCTGAGCGCTGCTCGACGAGCCGGCGCCGGTCACGACGTAGTTGGCGTGCGTCGCTCCGGGCGTGGGAGGAATCTCGGTGGGGAATCCCCCCATGCATGCGGCCGCGACAAGGGGGAGCACGACGAACATCGCCGTATGCAAGGTGCGAGGGACGCGCATGTCGACGCTCCGTGACGGGAGTTGGTCGGCGGCCCGACTGGCGTGGCGCATCAGGCGCCGTAGCCTCGTAGCTTTGCGTCGCCGGCTTTCGCCGGGTTTGCCTTTGTCGCCGCGGCCGTCGAGCCGCGCGATCATGCCGTGTGGCACCACACGTGGGTGCTGCATTCGGGGGACGAGCGGATGAGCGCCCGCGTTTCGCGTCGCCGCGCAGAAGACATCTCGACGTCGTTCGACGCCGAAAATATGTTTACGGTCCTTTTTACCGGCGCATGGCTCGCACGTCGAGCGGCCGTGTCCACCTGAGCGCGCGAGCGCGGAGATATTTCTCGACATGGCTTCCAAGCGTGATGCCTCCCGCGCCGCTCCCGCACCGTTGGTCGGTGTGATCATGGGCAGCAAGAGCGACCTCGAGCATCTGCAGCCCGCCGTCGACCTCCTAACGGAGCTCCAGATTCCCCACGAGGTGCGCATCGTGTCGGCGCACCGCACGCCCGAGTGGATGGCGGAATACGCCGCCACCGCGGAGCGGCGCGGCCTCTCGGTGATCATCGCCGGCGCCGGCGGCGCGGCGCACCTGCCGGGCATGGTATCCGCGCACACGATTCTGCCGGTGTTAGGCGTGCCGGTTCCCGCCACCGTCTTGAACGGCATCGATGCACTGCTCTCCATCGTGCAGATGCCCAAGGGCGTCCCCGTGGGCACGCTCGCCATCGGAAAGCCGGGCGCCGCCAACGCCGCACTGCTCGCCGCCGCCATCGTCGGCGGCACGCACGCCGAGGTCCGCGAACGGCTCCGCGCCTGGCGCGCCGCGCGCACCCGCGAGGTCCGCGAGCAGGAGCCGCAGGCGTGACGAGTGTGCTGCCGGGATCGACGTTGGGCATTCTGGGGGGCGGACAGTTAGGCAGAATGGTCACCCTGGCCGCCCGGACCCTCGGCTACCATGTCATCGTGCTCGACCCGGATCCGCACTGCGCCGCCTCCGCCGTCGCCGATCGCGTCATCGCGGCCCGCTTCGACGACGCGCATGCCGCCGCCGAGCTCGCGCGCGCGTCTGACGTCGTGACGGTCGAGATCGAGAAGATCGGCATCCCGTCGCTCGAGGCGGCCGCGCGTATCGTGCCGGTGCGGCCCGGCGCCCACGTGCTGTACCTGGTCCAGGACCGCGCTCGACAGAAGGATTGGTTGAACGAGCATGGCTTCCCCGTGGGCCCGTATTGGACCGTCCAGTCGGCCAGCGAGCTCGCCGCTGCGTCGGAGCTCGCCGGCCCGCATGCCTTCGTCAAATCGACGACCGGCGGATACGACGGCCGCGGCCAGCTCCGCCTCGCCGGCCCGGCCGCCGCGGCCGAAGCCTGGCGTCAGTTAGGCAGCCGCCCGTGCGTGGTCGAACGCGCCCTCCCGCTGGAGCGCGAAATCTCCGTCCTCGTCGCCCGGCGTCCGGGCGGCGAGACCGTGGTCTATCCGCCCGCGTGGAACCACCATCACGAAGGCGTGCTCGATTGGTCCGTGATCCCTGCGCCCATCGGCGCCGACA
Organism: Gemmatimonadaceae bacterium; assembly: GCA_036273715.1. Lineage (NCBI taxonomy): Bacteria > Pseudomonadati > Gemmatimonadota > Gemmatimonadia > Gemmatimonadales > Gemmatimonadaceae > Gemmatimonadaceae bacterium. Next base: position 220,480 of record DASUHB010000033.1, on the reverse strand, counting down.
TCGCGGCACGAGCGTCCGCGATCGGCGCGGGGATCGCCGCATCGCTCGACGTCGTCGGGCTGCTCGTCACCGAGATGTTCGTGTTAGGCGACGGCACCATCACCGTCAACGAGCTCGCTCCGCGCCCGCACAACAGCTTTCACCACACCGAGCTCACGGTCATCACCAGCCAGTTCGAACAGGCCGTGCGCGCCGTGTGCGACCTGCCCCTTGGCTCTCCGGAAGTGGTGAAACCCGCTGCCATTGCGAATCTTTTCGGCGATATGTGGCTCGGCGGCGCCACGCCGCGCTGGGACGCCGCGCTCGCAATGCCGAATGTGCGCGTTCATCTCTATGGCAAATCGCCGCGCCCGGGCCGGAAGATGGGACACCTCGGCGCCGTCGGCGACACGCCGGACGCCGCGGTCGCCCTGGCTGTCGAAGCGCGGCGCCGCGTCCGGGACGCCACCCGCGCCGCCGGCGCCGCGCCGGCCGCCTAACGATCGCGACGCGCCGGACCGATCAGCCACCGCGCGCATCCGCGCGCCACGAGGCTGCCGTCCGCGTCGCGGATCTCGGCGACGAATTCGTGCTCGCACTCCTCCGTCGCGTCGACGTCGGGCGCGTGGCATTCCGCGGTGAGCGTCCCCCGCGCTTTCTTGAGAAAATCGATCGAGAGATTCGTGACGATTCCCCGCGCGCCGTCGGGCAGCCCGACGATCATTGCCAGCCCCGACGTCACCTCGGCGAGATTCATGAGCGCCACCGCGTGCACCGACCGCAGATGGTTGCGCACCGCCCGGCGATCGCGCATCACCACGCGCGCATACCCAGGCCGCAAGGCTTCGACGCGGGGATGGATCGTGCCGGTGTACGGCACCATCCCGCCCAGAATCGTGGCGAACATCCATTTGCCGCCGGGTTTTCCGCTCAACTGCTCCCACAGTGTGCGCAGGCGCACGCCAGGAGAGGTCGCCATGGCAACTCCGTTAGCGAGCGGCGTCCAGCAGATGCGACGCGATGACGCCGTATGCTTTGTCGAAGTGATGCCCGCCGGGCATCGCAGTCACCGTCACGCCGCGCACGCCGGAGAGCGCGGGGCACGCGCTCTCCGACTCGCCGGTGCCGTAGACGCACCAGACGCGCACACCCGCGTTCGCCAGCTCCTCGATCTCCGGCACCGTTTTCAGATCGTCCTTGCGCTTCTTGTTGGAGATGAGATCGATGAGATGAAACTTGAAGTTTGCGTTGGGCGCAGCGCCGAGCAAGGCGACGAGCCGGGTCCGCGCCTCGAGGTCGGGCGGCAGCCGGGTCGCCATGAACGGCAATACGTCCGCGCCCCGCGAGTATCCCACGAGAATGAGACTGTCCGCGCCGAACTCGGCGAGATAATGCCGCGCCATCCAGGCCAGATCGCGCGACGCCCCGTTGGGGTCGCGCTGCGTCGAGAAATAGGAGCGCGAGTCCAGTCCGACCACCGGAATGCCGTGCGCGGCGAGCGAGTCGGACAATTCCCTGTCGATCGCGGCCCATCCGCCATCGCCGGACAGGATGACCGCCATGGTATGCGAACGTGCGCCGCGCGCGGCCACTTCGTGCAGCGGCAGCTGCGTGGTGTCACGTACCGTCGCCTGCGGGCGCGCACCGCGCGCCGCCAGCGCGATGGCCAATGCCGCCAGCGCCGCGCTCACCAGGATGAGTGCCCCGCCGCTCGCCGGCAGCCCAACTGAGTTAGGCCGCCGGCCATCCAGCCGTCACGGCGATGAGGTGGGAGGAATGGTCAATGTCACATCCTCCCCGGGTGTGATCGTGATCTGTTCGCTCACCGGCGAGTGGTTGCCGGCAATCGGCCGCGCCAGGAACCGCACCTGCTGCGACCCGCTGACCAGAAACCCCGGCAGCTTGAACCGGCTCTTCTTCACGCCCACCGCCGTGCCTAACCGGACGCGCTGCCCGCCCGAGAGCACATAGATGTCCATGTCCGTGAACCCCTGATTGTCCACGTACACGTAGGTATCAGGCTGCGGGCCGTTCGCCGCCGGCGGCAGATGATGCGCGCACGCCCACAACGAGAGTGCCAGCCCCAACCCCGCCAAGACCTGCCATGTGCTTCGCACAGTCCCCTCCCGGCCATGAGCCTTGCCGCATTGCGCTGCGTGCCGGCATCCCTTGCTGGACACCGCCTCACGTGCCAGCGTACCACTCGTATCCGCGATCACTCCAGTACCCGCCGTTCCGCTCGGCCATGAACTCCACGCGAGTCAGATACTTCGTACACTTGTAGCCGAGCTTGATTGGCGAGTGCAGTCGCGCCGGCGCGCCGTGCCCCGGGCCCAGAAAATGTCCGTCTAACCCATACGCGACCAACGTCTGCGGATGCAAAGCGCTGGCCAGGTCCCAGCTTTCATGATAGTCCGAGTCAAACGACGCAAAATCAACGTACTGCACCTCGGGTTTGATCCCGACCCGACGTGCCAGCTCACTGACGCGAACGCCCGTATACTCGACCACAGCTGTCCACCCTTCGACACAATAGTGGTTCACACGTTGGGTCAGCGATGGGAGCGCCTGCAACTCGGCCAACGAAAGCTTCAGTGGTTGGTCGACGAGCCCCGTCACCTCCAGCGACCACGGCCCGCGCTTCGCCTCGTCCCAGATCGGCACGCGATCGGACACGAAGTACTTGGGATACGCCGCGCCAGCGAGCACCGCCGTGCCGTAGTCCATCGAGCGATGCCGAAACAGCGCGCGCTCCACTTTCTCGTTCCAACGCTCGGCTGCAAGCAGCACGGGCCGCGCGCGCTTCGGCCCCTCGGAATCACACGCCAGCAGTAGCGCCGACGCCAACGACAACGCCGACACTTCGATGAACCGCCGCCGCCTCACGGCTGCTTCTCCGCCGACGCCTTCGCGGATGCCGTTCGCCGCGGAGGCAGCAGATGCCAGAACGGTCGCGCGTTGCGCTCCTCCGGCGACAGCCGTTCGTCATAGTTGCCCGTGATCATCGACGGCAGTGAATACGGATCCACCGCGAAGATCATAAAAATGTGCACAAAGGCGAGCGCCACCAGGAGCAGCATGGCGAGAAAATGCCAGTAGCGCGCCCACACGAAGCCGCCTAACAAGTCGGTCAGCAGGCCTAACTGAACCGGCTTCCAGATCGCCAGCCCCGTGATCACCGACACCACGCCCACGATCGGCAGCGCAAAGTAGGTTGCCCGCTGCAATGCATTGTGCTTCCCCTGCCGCGGGTGGTCGGGCCGCGCGAACGCGTAGAACTTGAACATCTCCCACGCGTCGCGAATCTCGCCGCGACGAGGCACCAGGTCCCGCCACTCGCCGTGCAGATAGATGAATCCCAGGTACACGAGCCCGTTCACGACCAATACCCACATCGCCGCAAAATGCCAGTTGCGCGCGCCGGCCAGCCAGCCGCCAAAGGTGAGCCACGCCGGAATCGCCTTGTGCGCGAATGGATAGCAGCAGAACGTGTCGCCGCGCCTGGCGAACGCCGGGTACGCGTTGAAGATGCGCAGGCCGCTTCCCACCATGATCGCCAGCGCAACCACGTTCACCCAGTGCGTGACACGCACGACCCAGTGATGCCGCTTCACCAAACCTCCTCGCACCATTGCCTCCATATGCCCAACGAACAGTTCGCCGCAGCCAACCTATGCGAACGGCCCGCGACATGAAAGCCACGCCACGCGAGCGGTGAAAGACACTCGATCGCGCCCGCTCGATGTCGCGCGATTGCGCTCCCGCCGCTCACCATCGCCGCCGCGGTGTCCACGTCCACTCATACACCGCTGGCCACACGATGCACGCGTCGTCCGGGCGCGGATTCTCCCTGAGCCCGCCCTGATGAGACATATTGCACCATGTCCGAGCCGGGCTTGCTGTCCGACCTGCTGATTCTGTTTGCGCTCAGCGTCGCTGCGGCGCTGGCTTTTCATCGCCTCAGACTTCCGCCGATCGTCGGCTTTCTCATCACCGGCGTCATTTCGGGCCCGTACGGATTCGGTCTCATCCGAAACGTCGCGGACGTCGAATCCCTCGCCGAAATCGGCGTCGTTCTCCTGCTGTTCACGGTCGGGCTCGAGTTCTCGTTGCAGCACCTGGCGCGCCTGCGGCGATTCTTGTTCATCGGCGGCGCTCTGCAGGTGGGAGTGACCATCGCCGTCACAGCGGCCGTCGCCCGCCTGCTGGCCGTTGCGTGGCCCGTCGCCGTGTTCCTCGGCATGCTCGTCGCGCTGAGCAGCACCGCGATCACGCTGCGTCTCTACGCGGAACGCGCGGAGCTCGATACGCCGTTCGGGAAGGCGGCCGTCGGTATCCTGATTTTTCAGGATCTGTGCGTCGTCCCGATGATGCTGCTGACGCCGGCGCTCGCCGGCGGCGGACGGAACGCGACCCACCTCGCTATCACCCTCCTCGAGGCGGCGCTCTTCATCGCGGCCACGGTGGTCGCGGCGCGCCTGGTCGTTCCGCGCGTCCTCCACCTGGTCGCCGCGACGCGGCGGCGTGAAGTCTTCCTGCTCACGATCGTGCTCTTCTGCCTCGGCACCGCGTGGGCGTCGGCACGCGTCGGCCTCTCGCTTGCGTTAGGCGCATTCATCGCCGGCATCGTGATCGCCGATTCCGAGTACAGCCAGCAGGCCCTGAGCGACATCATTCCGCTCCGCGAAGTGTTCAACAGCCTGTTCTTCATCTCGATCGGAATGCTGTTCGATGTTCGCACGTTAGGCAGATCGCCGCTGCTCATCGCGTGCGCCATTGCCGGCGTGATCATCATCAAGGCGGTCGTGACCGGCGGCGCCTCCCTCGTGCTCGGCCAGTCGCTGCGCCCGGCGCTCGCCACCGGGCTGGGGTTGGCGCAGATCGGCGAGTTCTCGTTCGTATTGTCAGCGGCCGGCATGGCCGCCGGCCTCCTCGATGAGCGCCTGGATCAACTCTTTCTTGCCGTTGCCGTCGGAACCATGGCGCTCACGCCGTCGCTCATTGCCGTCGCCCCGCGCGCCGGCGCGTGGCTCGAGCGACACGTGCCTAACCGCCTGCGCCGCGCCCCGTCCGCGGCAGCCGAGCATACCGGCGCGCCGATCGCCGACCATGTGATCATCGTCGGATTCGGATTCAACGGCCGCAACCTCGCGCGCGTCCTGCGCGACGTCGGCATCGCCTACCGCATCGTCGACTCCAACGCGAGAGTCGCCCGCCACGAACGCCGGCGCGGCGAGCCGGTGTTGTACGGGGACGCCTCGAGCGCCGAAGTCCTGCACCACGCCGGCGTCGAGCGCGCGCGCGTCCTCGTCGTCGCCATCTCGGACGCCGCGGCGACCCGCACCACCGTCGCGACCGTTCGGCGCCTCAACCCGCACGTCCACGTGATCGTCCGCACGAGATATATGCGCGAGATCGTCTCCCTAACCCAGTTAGGCGGCGCCGAGGTCGTCCCTGAAGAGTTCGAGACCGCCATCGAAGTGTTCACCCGCGTCCTCCGCCGCTATCTGGTCCCGCGCGATGTCATCGAGCGCGAAGTCCACGCCGTGCGCACCGAATACGACGAGATGTTCCGCCCGCTCCCCCACGTCGGCGTCCGCGTCCAGGACCTCAGCCGCTTCCTCACCGACGTCACGCTCGTCGTCATGCGCGTCGAGCAGGAGGCCCCGGCCGCAAACGCTCCGCTGTCCGAGGTTCGCTTCCGCGAGCGCAGCGGCGCAACCGTCGTCGCAATCCAGCGCGACGGCGGCGGACTCGTCGCCAGCCCCAGCGGCGACGACACCCTGCGAGCCGGCGACACGGTTCTCGTGATGGGACGCACCGATCAGCTCGAGCGCGCCGCGACGCTTCTCCGCCAACGCGTCGCCCATGTTCCGAGCGATCAGCCATGACCCCGTTGAACCGCTGCCGCGTGAACGGCGCGCCGGCTTTCTGTATATTGCGTCGTGCCACTCATCCCTCTGGTCGGACACCGCGAGCTGCGTCGCCAGCTGATCGATGCCGTCTCGCGCGGCAGTCTGCCCGCCAGCCTCCTCTTGCACGGCCCGCGCGGCGTCGGCAAACAGCGCCTCGCTCTCTGGTTAGGCCAGTACTTGCTGTGTACCGCTCCGGCCGAGGACCCGCGCCCGTGCGGCCGATGCGAGCACTGCCGGTTCGCCGAGGCTCTGGCGCATCCGGATCTCCGCTGGTTCTTCCCGCGCCCCCGCACCGAGTCTGACGCAAGCGTTTCGGATGTCCTCGATGACCTCGGCGAGGGGCTCAGCGAGCGACTCGCGAGCGAAGGGCTCTATCCTCCGCCATCCGGGACTGAAGGCATCTTCGTTGCGAGCGTGCGCGCCCTGGTGCATCTCGCGGCGCAAACACCAGCCATGGCCAACCGAAAGATTTTCATCGTCGGCGATGCCGAGCGGATGGTGCCGCAGGAAGGCTCCGAGTTCGCAGCCAATGCGTTTCTCAAGCTGCTGGAAGAACCACCGGCAGATACCGCCATCATTCTCACGACGAGCGAGCCCGGCGCGCTGCTGCCAACGATCCGATCTCGCGTCGTGTCGGTTCGTGTGCCGCTCATGCCCGAAAACGACGTCCGCGAGCTCATCGAAATGCCGAAGTTCTCGGCCGCCCTGGATCAGACCGATCTTCCGCATTCGGTGCGGGAACGCGTGCGCCTCGCCGCCGGCGCTCCAGGCCTGCTCCTTGGCGCGCAAACGCGGCGCGATGCGATGTCGACCGCGGCCGCCCTGCTGCAGGCCGCGGACGGCTCGCTCTCACCACCCGACCGCGTGAAAGCCGTGATGAGCCTTGGCGCGTCGCGCTCTCGAGGACCCTTCACCGATGCACTCGACGCCCTGTCCGCGATGCTCCGCGAGCGCGCACGTGGCGCGCTCGGACGCGGCGATGCTCCTAGCGCACTCGCCGCCTCGCGTGCGATCGAAGTCGTACTGGAGGCGCGACTGCGCGCGAACGGCAACGTGAGTCCGCAACTCCTGGCGTCTCATCTCGTCCGCGAGCTTACGGGCCGGCTCTCATGAAAAAGCTCTCACACGTCGACGGCAGCGGACAAGCTCGCATGGTGGACGTCGGCGCCAAACCCGTCTCTGAGCGTATCGCCCGCGCCACGGGTTCGATCCGAATGAAGCCCGACACGCTCAAAGCAATTCAGCAAAACGCCTTGGTCAAGGGCGATGTGCTTGGTGTGGCAAGAATTGCCGGAATAATGGCTGCCAAGCGGACCGCTGAGCTAATCCCGCTCTGCCACCCGATTTCCCTCACCGATGTTCAAGTAGCCCTCGAGTTGGATGAAAGTTTGCCCGGCGTCACGTGTGAGGCGACCACCAAGACCACTGACCGAACCGGAGTCGAAATGGAGGCCATAACGGCCGTGGTCGTCAGCCTCACAACCGTCTATGACATGGTTAAGTCGGTAGATCGCGGCGTAACGATTGGAGACATTCGTTTATTAGAGAAAGACGGTGGGCGCTCGGGACATTGGGTCAGCCCCTGACGGCACGTCCGTTGCCCTACCAGGGCGATCGAGTAGGCGTGGTTTGGTGGTACCGCTCGCACAAATCTCCAACAGGAGAATTCACGTGCACGGCAGACAGCAGAGTTACGTCTATCGCGGTGATCGAGCTCGCCGCAACGAACGGATCAAACGGCTGCTCCTCGTTGCTGGTTTGGGAGTCTCGGTTGCCTTGATTCCTCATGAACGGACGCGCTCCGCCGAAGCGTCCGCGTTTTCGAGCTTCTCGTTCGGGAGTCACGAATCGAAGGATCTGCGCTCGCAGTTGGACGCCGCCCGCGGCGAGCTGGAGCTGACCCGGGCACGCCTCGACCGCGCGAACGCCATCCTTGGCTACTCGGCGAAGTACAAGGTGGACGCCAGCCTGGCGGGCGACGTGTACGACATCGCCCAGGCAGAAGGCATCGACGCGGACCTCGGCTTCCGCGTGGTCAACGTGGAGAGCGAATTCAACCCGCACGCGGTGAGCAGCGTCGGCGCGATCGGACTCACGCAGCTGATGCCGGCCACGGCACGCTGGTTCGATCATTCGATCACCAGGGAGAAGCTATACGATCCGCGCACGAATCTTCGGTTAGGCTTCCGCTACCTGCGCTCGCTGATCGACCAGTACCACGGCGACCTGCGGCTCGCGCTGCTGGTGTACAACCGCGGCCCGCAAGCGGTCGAGACGCTCCGCGCGTTGGGCGTCGACCCGCGCAACGGTTACGATGACCTGGTCATGAAGGGATACACCGGCAACGGCCTGGTGAACTGAAGGTCGCCGGGAGCCGGATGAACGACGGGGAAGCGCGCGAGCGCTTCCCCGTTTTCGTTCGGCACGGGCGGCTGCGGGGTCAGCGATGGCTGCCCGACTCCGCCACCTTCTCGTGTGTCGATGACGTGCGCGCCGCGTGCGTGGACCGGTGGCGCGCCCGGCGCGTCCCCTTCACGAACAGGACTTCGCCGGGGAAGATGATGCTCTTGCGCAGCCCGTTGATCCGCATGAGGGATGCGACCGTCGTGTGATAGTGCTTGGCGATCAAGCCTAACGACTCGCCCTTCCGCACTACGTGCGTGATCGACCGGCCCGACGACCCATACCGCTCGATCGACGGATCGGGAACGTCCCGCGCCGCCGCGGCCGTCGCCGCCGTTGGAAAGAGCACCGTCTCCCCTGCTGCCACGTGGCCGTGGCGCGATGCCTTGAGCTTGGGATTGTACCACTCGAGTTGCTTGACCGAGATGCCGGCGCGAGCCGCGAGCCGCACCATCGTGTCGCCGCGGCGCGAGACCGACCGCGTGTACGCCTTGCGCGCCGCCGCCGGCAAGGCGGCGAAGCTGGAATCAAAGCCCACCGTGCCTAACGGAATGCGCACGGTGAACGAGTCCTTGGGCGGCGTCATGCCGCGCAGAATCTCGGGATTGAGATCGAGAATCGTTGCCGTCGGCGTGTTCGCGGCCCTCGCGACAGCGGCCAACGGCGTCGCCGGCCCGACGCGCACCGAGTCGTACACGAACGCGGAATCGTATGTGATGTCGAAGCCGTACCGCGTGGGGTCCTTCGCGATGAGCGCCGCCGCGATCAGCTTCGGTACGTAATCGCGCGTCTCCGCTCGAAGATAATCCTTCTCCGCGAGCGCAAAAAAGGCTTCGTCGCCCGACTGACCCTCGAGCTCGTCGGCGTAGCGCGACAATCCGCGAGCAATGCGCCCCGGTCCGCCGTCGTACGCCGCGGCCGCGAGGTAGAGGGAGCCGAATTGATCGTTGAGCCAGCCCAGAAACTTGATCGCGGCATCAGTCGATCGCACGGGATCCCGGCGCTCGTCCACCCACCAATCGACGCGCAGTCCCGCGCCTCGCGCCGTGCTCGACATGAGCTGCCACAGCCCGACTGCCGCCGCGCTCGAATACGCTTGCGGATCGTACCCGCTCTCGATCAGTGCGAGGTACGTGAGATCCTGCGGAAGCCCGGCCGCCTTGAGCTTTCCGCGAATCATCTTGTCGTATCGACCGCCGCGCGCCAGCATCTCGCCGAACCGGGTGTGCGCTCCATTCTGAAAGCGGTCGACGAAGAACGCGACGCGCGATCGGGTCTCGAACGATCGGACGTCGATGTCCCACTCGGGCGCCGAGTCCACAGGCGCCACCACCGAATCCGCCGTCATCGCGGGCGCGGGCTTGGCGAGCGTATCGCCGAACAGTTGAAGCGCTTCGCCAGTCACGGCGGGAGACGCAACCTTCGAGGTGTCGCCCGCGCTGTCCGATCCGAGGGCAGGCTGCGTCGTATCGGCGGCCTGCGCCGTCTCCGCAGCGGGAACCGGCGCGGTCGCCGGATGTGAAGAGTGACACGCCGGGAGGACGAGCACGGCGATGAGGATCGCCGCGGTCCGACGCCGGCCAGCGGCGGTTATGTCGTTGGGCACTCGTTGGTCCGCAAGACGGTGGCTCCTAACGCGTCGCGATGAAGTTGCCGAGGACGCGATTCGTGGCGTTCAATACTGCGACCACGGCACCGCGCACCGGGTCATCTTCGACCAAGCAGGAGCCGAGCAGCTTCTGCGGGCCATCGTGGCGATTGGCGATCGAGACGATGACGACATTCGCATCGAATACGCGAATGGACTTCACACCGATCAACTCGAACGCGAGGCCACCGTCCGAAAAACTCTCGATCGCGCGAAGGCCGGCTTCAGCGGCCACGCGAAGATCGACGGTCGCACTGGACTGACCAGACGCCGTGCCGCGCACCTTGTGACCTTCGATCCATTCGAGCTCGACCTCGGCCGAGCATCGGCCGTCGGTCGCGCGCCGGAAGCGGAAGTCGGTAAAGCGCAGCCGCTCCCGCTTGCCGTGAATCGGTGGAGCGTCCGCGCCGCTCTCGCTTTGGCTCTGCGTCATGTGGCGAAAGGCAAGGGGTTGCCCCAAGGTGACCGGCGTGCTGGCATAACGCAATACGAGTCAACTCTGCGAAGGCAACCCAGCGCTTCCCCGCTCGATGCGCAGTCGTATATTCGCCGCATGCACTCGCTTCTCATCGCGTTGGCGCTCGCGCTGCCGCGCATACTGACGCAGTCGCCGACTGATTCCATCTCGGCGATCATTCGCGCGCGCATCGCCCAAGTGCCGGGTGCTGAAGTGGGCCTCGCGTTCAGACGCCTTGATGGCACCGACTCGCTGTACATCGAGGCCGATAGCGAGTTCCACGCCGCAAGTACCATGAAGGTTCCGGTCATGATCGAGCTGTTTCGGCAGATCGACCACGGCAGCCTCTCGCTCGACACGCCGATTCTCGTCGAAAACCAATTCAAGTCGATCGTCGACAGCTCGACGTACACGCTCGATCCGGGTGACGACTCGGACAGCGCGATGTACAAGCTGGTGGGCACGCGCGTCAGCGTTCGTGATTTGATGGATCACATGATCGAACGGTCGAGCAACCTGGCGACGAACACGCTGATCGCCCTCGCGGGCGCAGATCGCACGACCGATGAGATGCGACAGCTCGGCGCCACGCACACGCACGTGCTTCGCGGCGTCGAAGACGACAAGGCCTTCGAGCGCGGCCTCAACAACAAGATTTCAGCGCGCGATCTGGCGACGATTCTATACGCGATCCAAACGAATCGCGCCGCGTCGGCGAAGAGCTGCGCCATGATGCGCGACATCCTGCTGCACCAGGAATTCAGCGCCGAGATCCCTGCGGGACTGCCGCCAGGCACACCGGTCGCCCATAAAACCGGGTGGATCACCGGCCATCTGCACGACGCGGCGATCGTCTACCCGCGCCAGGCGCCGGCCTACATCCTCGTTGTCCTAACGCGAGGCATTCCCGACCAAAATGTCGCGCGATCGCTGATCGTGGACATCTCGCGCGACGTGTACGCACACGTGGCTGCTTCCGAGCCGAGCGCGAGCGCCGACTCGCACTGAGAACGGAGACCCCGGGGCGTCGAAGCCCGGGCTGTGTGGCGATACAATTTGTTACAGCCCGCAACGATCTCTCGCAACAGAGTGCTCGGATCGCGCGATGCGCAATTCATAAGAGCGAGGGTGACAATGACTTGAACTGGGCATGCCGGTTGCAAAATCGCGCTGCAGCGGGAGCTCCATCCCGGTCGCGATCGAGGCAGCGCGCATGTGGTACTCAGCTGCAGCCATTCCCATCCATAGTTCAGCCGGGTGCATCTCGTGAGTCATCACGGGACGCACTTTCGCGAGTCGAAGCCCCCTCACGGGTTTCCGGCCTCGCGTCCCGGGAGCCACGCCCAGGAAGCGCGCGAGCTCGTGTCTCGAGCGCGCGAGCACCAACGTACCGGGAGTGTCGCCGAGGCGTGTGTGGCGTTCGAGATGGCGCTGGCGCTCATCGATGGCGCTCCGACTTCCCCGCTCCATTCCGATTTGCATCGTTGGCACGGCGCCCTCCTCTTCGACATCGGTTCGACCAGCGAGGCGGAAGCGTTCTTTCGGCGCGGGCTCGAGACATCGCAGTTCATTCGCTATGCGATCGGCATCGCCCGGGCGCAAGCATGTCTCGCACGCGTGGCCCAACGACGTGGCGACTTCGCCGCCGCACGCCGACAGTACGATGATGCATCGCTCAACGCCGTCGCGTCCGGCGATCATGCGCTCTTTGCGCACGTGGAGCTGGATCTCGGCTCCATCTCGGCCGTCATGGGAGATGCAGAGGATGCGAGCCAGCGCTTTCGGCTGAGCATGCGGGCGCTGAGCGAAGCCGGCGACGATGCCGGAGTCGCCTGCGCTCTCGACCACATCGCCCAATTGCACGCGCAGCGCGGTCGATTGGACGATGCACGCGCCGCCGTGTCGGAGGGACTCGCGATCGCCGACCGGTTGGGAGTCGCGCTGCTCAGGCAGCGTCTCGCCACGACGGCGGCAGAAATTGCGTGCACCGCTGGCGACGCGGACGAGTGCGACGCCGCAAGCAATCGCGCCCTGGGCATCGCGTCCAGACGCGGCGATCGGCTCGGTCGAGCACACGCGCTGCGACTTCGCGCCCGCGTCGAAGCGCGGCGCGGCGCCACCCAAAAAGCCATCGCCTCGCTCGAAAACGCGCGCGCGCTCGCCGCGCAAGGTGAAGACTTGCTCATGGGGGCGCGCGTGCTTGTCGAGTATGGCGACGCGCTCGCCGCACGAGGCGAACTGCTGCGTGCGCGCACGGCGTGGGAAGAGGCCGCAGCCGCGTACGCGCGACTCGGAATGCCACCCGAAGCACTCGCGGTAGCTAGGCGACTTTCGCCGCCCGCGTGAGCGAGACCGGCCACCTGCCTCGATCGTCGATGCAGAGTGCATCCAGCGTGCGCCGGTTCGTTTCCGCGCACTGACCCCGTCCCGAATCCCATGCCGGATTTTCCGTCCGACGACTCCTCGAGATCCAACGGCCCGATCGCCCAGGGCGCGAGTCGCGAAACAGCGGCCAAAGCGACGAACGCGTCGCCGCCGCGCATCGTGCCTGCGTTAGGCGCGAGCTTCCCATCGGCCAGCTCTACCGATGGCGGGTCCCGCCAGAGTCCGCCGCTCGGCCTCGAGAGCATCGTCGGCTCGAGTACTGCGTTAGGCGATGCGCTGGACCGGGCCCGCAAGGTCGCCGGAAGCCGCCTGACCACCGTGCTCATCGTCGGCGAAACCGGCACGGGCAAAGAGCTGTTCGCGCGCGGCATCCACTACGCGGGTCCGACGCGAGGCGAGCCTTTCGTGGCCGTGAATTGCGCGGCCATCCCCGAGACGTTGCTCGAGTCCGAGCTGTTCGGACACGAGCGCGGCGCGTTCACCGATGCGCGTGCGCAGAAGCGCGGTCTCATGGAGCTGGCGTCGACGGGCACGCTGTTCCTCGATGAAATCGGCGAGATGCCGCCCCGCTTGCAGCCGAAATTGCTGCGCGCGCTCGAAGAGCGTCGCGTGCGCCGGCTGGGTGGATTGCAGGAAATCGAGATCAGCTGCCGGATCATCGCCGCGGCCAACACGGCCCTGCACGACGCCGTCACCAGATTGGAATTTCGGGAGGACCTGTACTACCGGCTGAACGTGTTCCGCATCGCGCTCCCGCCGCTCCGCGAGCGCGAGGGAGACGTCGAGATATTGGCCCGTCATTTCCTGGCGGACCTCGCACGTCAGCAGCAGCTCGAGACGAAAACGCTCGAGCCCGACGCCATCGCCGCGCTGCGCGCGCATACCTGGCCCGGGAACATCCGCGAGCTCAAGAACGTCATCGAGCATGCGGCCATCTTGAGCGATGGAAGCGCCATCCACGCCGAGCACCTCATGATCCAGCAGCGTACGACGCTGCCGGCGACGCGCGCGACGGGACCCGTTCGTGAAATCCGAATTCCGCCTGAAGGCAAAGCGCTCGATGCCATCGAGAAAGAGGCGGTGCAGATGACGCTGCAAATCACGCGTGGAAATCGCAGCGCCGCGTCCCGCATTCTCGGCATCTCGCGTCCAACGCTCGCGAGGAAGATGCGCGAGTATGGAATCCACCATCCGCCCGGAGCCGCCGGCGAGTGATGCCGGTCCGGGGGCGGTGCGGTGGAGAGGAGCGGACACGATGAGCGTCAGCACGACCAAAATTCTGCTCGTTGCGGAACGCGAGCCGGAAGTGCCGGAGCTCATCTCGGCGTTGCACGACGGCGGTCTGTCGGCCGTCGATCTTCTGCATGCGGCGGAATCTACGGACGCCCTGCGCCATCTCTCCGAAGACCGCTTCGACGCGATGCTCGTGTCGCTCCGCTCCGACGACGAGAACGGATTCGAGCTGATTGCGCGCGTGCGTGATCATGCGCCCGACGTGCCGGTCGTGGTGTTGGCGCCGCACGAGGACGACGCGGTCGCCGTCCGCGCCATCAAGGCCGGCGCCGAGGAATGCATCGGCGGTGATCGCAACGGCGCGATGCTCGTGCGGGCCATCCGCTACGCCATCGAGCGACACCAGTTGCAGATGGCCCTTCGGGCGATGGCGCTGGTGGATGATCTCACCGGTCTGTACAACCGCCGCGGCTTTCAGACGCTGGCGCGACAGCACATGAAGATGGCGGACCGGATGCGCAAGCGCGTGTCGCACATCTTCGTGGATCTCGACGGGCTGAAGGAGATCAACGATTCGCTCGGGCATCGCGAAGGCGATCTGGCCTTGATCGAGGCCGCGGATCTCCTGAAAGAGACATTTCGGGAATCGGACATCATCGCTCGCATTGGCGGCGACGAGTTCGTGGTGCTGGCGCTCGAAACCGTCGGGTTAGCGCAGGAGCACTGGGTCACGCGACTCCAGGAGAACCTGGCGCGGCGGAACGAGCGGCCCGAGCGGCGCTACCGATTATCGCTGAGCATGGGGATCGCATACTACGATCCGGACTTCCCGTGTCCGTTGGACGATTTGCTGGACCGTGCGGACGCGCTCATGTACGAGCAGAAGCGGACGAAACGGCCGTCGTCGCCGGGGACGCCGGCGATGCCGACGCGCTTCAGCGCGTCGGGAGTTCGCGGCGTCGCGCCGCGGGCGGACTAACCGAGTGAGGGCCAACGCAAACGGGGCGCGGTGCCGCACGGCACCGCGCCCCGTTTGCGTTGGGCGGCGGGTGGTCAGCCGGCAACGATGATGAGGTACTTGGATGCCGACCAGAAATTCGTCGGATCGGAGATGTGCAGCTCGCCGCTCGGCTTGCCGGCGGAAGTCAACGGCTGGTCGACCAACGACGGGTCCTGGCGCGAGATGATCTTGTAGCCCTTGTCGGGATTCGGAATCGTAATGGTCGTGGTCGTAAACTTGTCGATGGCCGTGAAGACCGTCGGGTCGAGTTTGCGCGCCGGCACGAGCGCCTTGTGTCCGAAGAAGAGGAACTTGGAGCCTTCCTCGACCACGATGCCGCGCTTCTCGAGGTCATCCTTCGTGCCGATGATGTAGTACACCGTGTTGTTCTCACGACGCAGCGTGTGCATCGTGTCGGTCACCGCGGCTTCGCCGGCGGCGAGTTGCGTGTTGGCCGTGGTGAGGCTGTCGACGCGTCCCGTTAGGACGAGAATGTCCTGTTTCTGACGATCGACCATCGCCTGGAGCGACGTGATGGTCTGCTGGTACTGATCGATCTGGGTCTTGAGCGCGCTGTTGTTGGCGGCGAAGCGGCGCACCCGTGCACGGCTGGCGCTGAGGAGCGCGGTCACGTCTTTGACCTTGCCCAGCAGATTCGCGCGGTAGGCGGCCTTGGGATCTTGCGCCGAGTCGCCCTGCACCGCGAGGGGCACGTGGGACTTGAGTCCCTTCACGTGCGAGATCTCGCTGTCGATCGAATCGAGGAGCTTGGTGGTTTCGGTGAAGCCCTGCATGAGCGAGTCCTGCTGCGCGGCCACGGTATGTGCCTGCGCGAGCTGGGTGTTCAATGCATGGACCGAATCGATGGCGGAGGCGTGGCCGGCAGTGCCGAATCCGGAGCGATCGCAGGCGGCCAGGGTGAAAACGACCAGCAGCGTAAGAACGCGTCGCATCTAGAACTCCCGGAAGTGGTGGAGCCGCGGCCCGTCGTTGGGCGGCGGCAGCGTCGGAGACCGAGCTGCGAGTCTCGATACGTCGAGTACGACCAACAAATCTAACTGTCACCACCTGTGAGGTCGGTCACAAAGGCCGGGCGTCGCATCGCGACTCGAGCCGCGCCACACTTGCGCCAACGGACCTGTAGGGGTAGAGTGTTGGGGTAGACACTGTCCTGTGGAGGCGCGGATCATGGCGCTGGTGAAAGGGACGCTCGACGTCCTGGTGCTCAAGACGCTGTCGTGGACGCCGATGCACGCGTTCGAGATCGCGAAATGGTTGGAGGAGCGGTCGGGCGGACGGCTGAGCGTGGAAGACGCCGCGCTCATGCAGGCCCTCCATCGCATGGAGGAGCGCCATCTGCTCGAGGCCGAGTGGGGGCAGACGGAGAACGGGCGTCGCGCGCGGTACTACCGCCTAACGGCCGCCGGGCGCGCCCACCTGCGCACCGAGACCAAGCGGCTCAGCGAGTACGTGGACGCGCTGACGTCGGTGTTGAACAGTCGAACGTTGCACGCCTGAGGAACGGATCATGACCGACCCACGGTTGCCGGCGCGGGTGCGCCGATTGTTCCGACTCGACGCGCAGCCCGGCCGGGACGCGCAAGCGGACGCCGACGACGAGTTGTCGAGTTTTCTCGACGCGCGATCGGACGATCGCGTGGCGCGGGGGATGACACGGGGCGACGCGCGCGCCGAGGCGCTGCGTCGGTTAGGCGACGCCCCGGGCCACGAGCTGCGCGACCGCTTGCGCCGCTCCGCGGCCAGGCGGGAGCGCCGGCGGTGGCGCTCACGAGCGAGCGGTGAGCTCGTCGCATCAGTCCGAGCGAAGTGCCCACATGGGATCGGCCCGCGCGGCGCGTTGGGCGGGGAGGACGCTGGCAATCGCCGCGACGACGAACACCACACCCGCGACGACGCCGAACACCCACGGATCGCGCGGCGATTCGCGAAACAGGAGCGGCGCGACCCAAGGGGCCGCGACCAGTGCGATCGCGGTCCCGAGCGCAACGCCGAGGAGCGTGACCTGCATCGTCTCGCGTACGACCAGTCGCGTCAGGTCCTGCATCCGCGCGCCTAACGCAGCGCGAACACCGAGCTCGTGGGTCCGTTGGGCAACATTGTAGGCGACAGCGCTGTAGAGACCGATGGCCGCGATCAGCAGCGCGAGCGCTCCGAAGACGACGAACATGGTTGCGCCAAGCCGCCACGACCGGCTCTGTTCGCCCACCAACTCGCTCATGGGCCACACCTCCACGTAGGACGTGCCGGGCATCACACGTTGCAGGTGCGTCCGGATGTCCGCTTGAACCTCGTTGGCTGGGCGGCGCGTCCTAACGAACAGGCCGCCGGCGTCGGGATGGAATTGTGCCGCCGACAGGTAATAGAAGAGGCCGGGATCGTTGTCGAGCTCGCGTACTTTGATGTCTTCCGCAACTCCGACCACGTAGGTGCACGGCAGCGTGTCCGCTTGAACTCTGACGCATTGGCCAATCGGGTTGCGACCCGGCCAGAGCATCTTGGCCATCGCTTGACTCACGACCATGACCTGCGGCGAGCCGTCGCGATCCGCGGGGCCGATGGCGCGGCCGGCGAGGATGCGCGTGCCCATCGTCTTGAAGTATTCGGACGACACCGCGTTCAGCTCGAACTGGCCTAACCGCGCGACCGAGTCGATGCCGGGCACGTACAACTGCACGGCCCAGTGGCTCAAAAACGGAACCGACAGCTGCCGCGTGGCGCTGGTGACATCGGGATGCGACTCCGCCGCCTCGATCAGACGCTGACGGAGCGCGATATTTTGCGCGCTATCGAGCGATACGCCGCGCATGGAGAGGTCGACCGTGAGCAGGTGGGTCGCGTCGTAGCCGAGCGGTACCTCGTTCACTGCGCGGAGACTGCGCACGAACAATCCGGCACCGACCAGCAGCACGACCGACAGCGCTCCCTGGAACACAAGCAGCGCGCCGCGGAGGCGCGACCGCTGGCACGTGCCCTCCCGCACGCCGGCCTTGAGGGGGTCCACGAGGTCGGCGCGCCGCGTTTGCAGCATTGGCGCCAAGTCCGCGAGGAGACCCGCGAGGAGCGCAGCGGCTCCGGCATAGAGCAGCGTGGGTCCATCGGTCGCCACGGCGGGTCGGGCGCTGCTCGAGAGGAAGTGTGAGCGTAGCAGAACGCCTCCCCACTGTGCGACCGCGACGCCGATCACGCCGCCGCCTAACGACAGCAGCAGGCTCTCGGTGAGGAGCTGCGACGCGAGGCGCGCGCGGCTCACGCCGAGGGCGAGCCGCACTGCGATTTCGCGGCGGCGGCGGAGTGCGCGCGCCAGGAGCAGATTGGCAACATTGGCGCAGGCAATGAGCCAGACTATGACGGCAACACCGCTAATCCAGGTGGCCACCTTCGCGGTGCTCGACTCGTTCGGCCCGCGCTCGCTGATGATCGAGGCGACGATGGCGCCGGGCCGGTCGACGGAGAGCGGCTGCCTGCCGGCGGCCGTGCTCATCGCCTCCTGGTAGCTGCGCTCATAGGCCCGGCTCAGATCGGCCGCGGCTGTGGCCACACTCACATTCGGCTTGCGCTCGGCGATCACCTTCGCCCACGTGAAATTGTAGGTGGTCCACCAGCGATCGCCGCTGCCGAGCATGCGGGCGCTGATCTCGGGTGCGTAGGCGGCAAGCGGTACGAATGCAGCAGGCGGGCTGTCCGGCCAGAGCCCCACGAAACCGCGAGGTGCAACGCCGA
The DNA here is from genome assembly GCA_036273715.1 of Gemmatimonadaceae bacterium. Taxonomy (NCBI): domain Bacteria; kingdom Pseudomonadati; phylum Gemmatimonadota; class Gemmatimonadia; order Gemmatimonadales; family Gemmatimonadaceae; species Gemmatimonadaceae bacterium. The sequence continues at coordinate 201,719 of DASUHB010000033.1, read as the reverse complement.
TGATCGAGTACGTGGTGGCGCCGATCTGGATGGGGGCGCCCAGCACATCACGCGCGCCGCCATACGCGGTTTGCCACAGGCCGTAGGAGAGCACCACAACCGGCGCTCCGTTAGGCGGGCGGTCTTCCGTCGGCGTATAATAGCGGCCGAGCGCAGGGGGCGCGTCGAAGAAGTCGAAGAAGCTGGCGGTGACGACACCCACTTGCACCTGGCGTGTATCGGCGCCGGCGCCGATCGCCATGCCGATTTCGTTCACTTGAGCGAAGCGGCTGAACGCCGTGGTCGACTTCGTGAAGTCGATGTAGCGGGCGTAGGGAATGTACGCGCTGTAGGACGTTTGACCGCGATACGCGTCTGCCAGATAGATGCGATGGCTGAGCGAGGGGTGACGCAGCATCGTCGGTGCGCGGAAGAGCAGCCGGTCGACGATGGAGAACATTGCCGTGTTCGCACCGATCCCTAACGCCAACGTGACGACGACGGCGGCGACGAAGCCGGGAGTGCGCCGCGCTTGGCGAACGGCGTACCGAAGGTCGGCGAGAACGACACCGAGCCGGTCGCGCTGGCTCAGCATCCTGTCGCGTTGGTATGCGCCGGCCTGCAGACGGGCGCGTGCGGCGTCGAAGTTCCCGAATCGAGCGAGCGCCGCAATTCGTGCGGCTTCCGGTGTCAATCCCTGTCGCACGAGATCGGCGATGCGCATCGCGATGTGGCTTTCGATCTCGAGATCCATTTCGAGAGCGCTGCGGCGGGCACCACCGAGTCGGAGCTCGAACAGGCGGCGGTACTTCGGTGCGTCGCGCATGGATTGCTCCGTTAGACGGTGCGACTCGCGAGAGAGAGAATGCTGCTCACCGATTGGGTATAGCGCATCCAGGTGGCGGATTCTTCGCGGAGGCGGCGCCGGCCGGCTGCCGTGAGTTTGTAATACCGGGCCCGGCGGTTGTTGTCCGTCGTTCCCCACTCTGCGGCGAGCAACCCTCGACCTTCCATACGCTGGAGGGCTTGGTACAGCGCGCTGTCGTCGACGCCGAGTGTGCCCTCGGAACGCTCCTCGAGCCAGGTCGCGATGGCGTAGCCGTGCAGGGGACCCCAGCTCAGGGTCTTTAGGACCAGAAGGTCGAGGGTGCCTTTGAGCAACGGAAGGCCGTCGTCCATAGCTACAGTACGTTCCCCGTGCGTTCTAAGGTAAGCGAAATGTGCGGCCGCCGGGCGGCGTCGTCAAGACGCACGTCGCGGTGGCCTTCAGTCCGCGCGTAGCGTTTCTGCGGGATCGATGCGCAACGCGCGGCGCGCAGGGACGTACGACGCCACCAACGCGATCGCGCCGACGAGCAGCGCAATCGCGACGAACGTGGGCGGGTCGGCCGCGCCGACGCCGTAGAGCATGCTCGACAGGGCCCGCGTCGCGGCCAGCGCGGCAGCGGCGCCGAGGGCGATGCCCAACGCGACGAGGCCGAGGCCGCCGCTGACGACGTGCCGCACTACTCGACTCGGATCGGCGCCCAACGCGAGGCGAATGCCGATCTCGCGCGTCCGCTGGCTCACGCTGTACGCGATCACGCCCGACAATCCGATCGCTGCGAGTGCGAGGGCGACGACCCCGAAGGCTGTGAGCAGCGACATGGCAAACCGCGTCGGCGCGAGACCGTCGCGCAGATACGTGTCCCCCGAAAGAATCGGGCGCGCGAAGATGTGCGGATCGACCGCCGTGATCGCGCGCTTGACGATCGGCGCAGCATCGTCACCCGACATGGTCGTGCGAACGACGAACGGGACCTCGCTGACCAGCCGGTCGATCGTGTAGACCTGGTATGCGGCAACATCGCCGCTCTCGCCCGGAATTCGTGTATCGCTCGTTACGCCGACGACGGTCGACCACGGGGCCGGAGGGCGACCCGGGAACGGTTTTTCGCGGAGGTGCGCGCCGATCGCGCGTCCCGCGGGCCAGAGACGCCGAGCGAGCGCGCGGTTCACGAGCACTTCGGAAGACCAGCCGGCTGGGCCTAACGACGAGAACGAGGTCGAGTCGGGGAGCCGACCGGCCAGGAGCGGGATGCGCGCCACGCGCAAGTAACCGGGCGACATCATGATGGTGCCCAACGCCGGTACATCGGCCGTGTGACCTTCCGGATCGATTTCGGCCTCGACGCCGCCGCCGAGCCATCCTTTGCCGGGCATCACGCCAATCGAGACGCCGGTGACATCGCGGAGCGATTGAAGGTGGCGAATGATTTCATCGCGGATCGTGCCGCGCTGCTCGCGCGTGCCGGCGATGAGCACGTCGGCATAGAGCAGTCCCCGCGGTTCGAAGCCGAGTGGCATGCGCTGGAGCGCGGCGAACGAGCGCACGAGCAGGCCCGACGCAACGAGCAGCGCGAGCGATGCGGCGATCTGCAGGACGACGAGTGTCGATCGCACGCGGCGTGAGATGACGCCCGCGGATCCGCCGCGCATCTCGCGGCGGAGCACGTCACCAACGGGATGCAAACCGGCAAAGAACGCCGGCGCGCATCCGAACGACAGGCCGGTGAGCACCGACACGACGAGCGTCCACAGCAGCACCGCCGGCTCGATGTGGACATCGGCCAGACGGTCGAGTCCGGGCGGCCTGAGTGCGACGATGACGCGAAGCGTGAGCCCGGCTACGCCGATGCCGAGGAGTCCGCCGGCGAGGGCGAGCGACATGCTCTCGGTGAGCACCTGCCGCGCGAGGCGACGGCGGCCGGCGCCTAACGCACCGCGGATGGCGAATTCACGCTGCCGGGTCCACGCACGCGCGAGCAACAGGTTGGCGACGGTCGCACACGCGGTGAGCAGCAGTGCGCCGACGGCGGCGAAGAGCACCTCGAGGGCGCGGGTCTCGCCCGCGTTGACGAAATCCTGTGCGCGCATCACGCGCAGCCGGCCGCCGAGTCCAGCGGCGTGGGGCACGCCCGCGGCGATCGATTCGAGCTCGCGCGAGGCCACGTCCACGGAGACACCCGGACGCAGGAGCGCGAAGACGGAGGGGCTGATGTCCAAACTGCCCGTGCCGCCGTCGACGGCATCGGTCAGGGCTCCGGGCACCCACATGTCCGGGGGCGTTTTGTGCGACAACGGAATATTGAGGCCGGCCGGCGCGACGCCGATGATCGCAAGCGGGCGTCCATCGAGCGTGACGGTGCGGCCGACGATGTCGCTGCGGCCGGCGTAGCTCTGCCGCCACAGCGCCTCGCTGATCACGGCAACGTTAGGCGGGCCGTGACGCACCACGTCGCCCGGAGAGAATCCTCGCCCAACGAGCGGCTCGACGCCGAGCATTGGGAGGAAGTTGACGGTCACGACGGCGCTGGTGAGCGTGTCGATCGTGCCATCGGCGTCGAGCGAGAACATGTCCTCGGATGCGGCGGCAATGTCCTCGACGGTGTGCGTCCGCTGCTGCCACGCCTCGATGAGCGCACCGGCCATGTTGCGGCGTTCGAAGCGGCTGTCGCCTCGATAGCGATCGTTCTCCTGCATCGGCATGACGATGCGGTTGCCGTTCGGGAAGGCGAGCGGCGCGAGCAGCAATCCGTGCACGGCACTGAAGATGGCCGTGTTGGCCCCGATGCCGAAGGCCAGCGTCAAGAGGGCGGTGGCGGTGAAGGCCGGGCTGTGGGCGAAGCGACGGACGGCAATTCGCAGATCTTCGCGGAGGTCGGCGGCGGCCTGCCGGAGCCATTGGTGGCGTTGGCGTCGTTGGGCGGAGCGGCGAAGCACGAGGCGCGCGTCGCCTTCCGGGGAGCCCAGGCGGCGGAGCGCTTCCGCGCGAGCGTCGGCGGGCGTTAGGCCGCTTAGCACGAGGCGGTCGATGCGCTCGGCGAGGAAGGCATCGAGCTCGGCGTCGGCATCGGCGCGAGCGGCGGCGCGGGTAAACAGCGGGAGTTTGAAGAGCCGGCGGACGCCGGCGCGGAATGCGTCGCGGTCGCGGTCGCGCTGAGGGCTCATGTCTCGGCGCTCCGCGCGGTGAGGATTGCGGTGAGGGTCTTGACGTGGTCGATCAACGCCGTCGACTCGGCGCGCAGGCGGGCCCGGCCGGCGGACGTTAGGCGGTAGTACCGCGCGCGGCGGCCGTGATCGGTGATGGCCCACTCGGCGGCGATGAGCTCGCGTTCTTCGAGCCGGTGGAGGGCTTGGAGGAGGGCGGCATCGGTGACGTCGATTTTCCCGTCGGAGCGGGACTCGAGCCAGGTGGTGATCTCGACGCCGTGCATGGGTCCCCAGGAGAGGGTCTTGAGGACGAGGACGTCGAGAGTGCCTTTGAGCAGGGCCATGCCGTCGTACCTCCAACTTACTTGGGAAAGTATCTTGGGGTATCTGCCATATCATGGGGCGGAGTGCGTACGCGCGCAAGGGCCTGGAGCGGAAGGGAACACGGCGCGTCGAGGCGCCGGGACGGGCGGCTATCGCGGTGCCCGCGATCGCGATCCCGATCGCACGCCGAGGGGCGATCCGGAGCCCTAACTGGGTTGGGCGCGTGCTGTCGCGTTTCGGGCTGCATTGCGCGAGGCGACGGATGCCCGTATCGTAGAAGGCCATGCGCCCCCACCCTACGCCCAACACTCAGCGAACGAGCCTTTCGTTAGGCGCTTGGCAGGACCGGAGTCGGACGCGTGCAGAGCGCCGCGCACGGATGGCGCGCCGATGGCGGATCGTGCTGGCAACGGCCGGTTGCATCGTGGTGCCCGGAAGCGCGCGTGGGCAGCACGTCGACAAACCATCGCCCACCATGGCGTCGGGCACGCTCAGGATTTCGGGTAGCGACACTACCGGCGGCCAGGACTTCCCGTGGGGACCCGCGCCGCCGGGCGAGGCGCATCCCCGGCGCGAGCGTGGGTATTCGCTCCGCCACCAGGAGCTCCGCGTGCGATTCGACGCCGACCTCAAACGCGTGTCCGGCACGACCAGTCTCGAGATCGTCGCCGGCGACGCGCCGGTGTCGGTGGTTGACGTCGACGCGATGAACATGAAGATCGCCGCCGTGAGCGACTCTCGGGGTCAGCCGCTCGTGTACCACTACGACGAGCGCACGATTCGGATCGCGCTCCCGGCAACGCTAGCGCCCCGCGCGTCGGGCACCGTGAGCATTCGGTATTCGGTGGAGCAGCCGCGCGCCGGCGTCATTTTCGTGGCGGCGCCGCGGGTGGTGTGGACGCAGGGGATGATGCGTGACACGCGGTATTGGCTACCGACGATCGATGACGTGGACAGCCGGCCAACGTGGATGGTCGAAGTGCGGTGCCCGATAGGCGAACAAGCCGTCGCAACCGGTCATCTCGACGTGTCCGGCGCTGTAGAAGGCCAGGCCGTGTGGAGGTGGGTCGAATCGGATCCGACGCCGATCCGGTATCTCGTGATCGCAGTCGGTCGATACGTACGCTTGCTCGACGCGCCTGCCGACTCCGTTAGTCAACCCTCCCTCGAACGGTGGGCATTGCGCGATACGCGGGATTCGGCGCGCGCGGGATTCGCGACTGCGACGCAGACTCTCACGACGCTCGAGCGACTCCTCGGGCCCCGACCGCGGCATGGCAGCGTTAGTCTCTTCGTCGTCCCACAGTTCCCATTCTGGACGCAGCTGGACGGTTGGCGGCCGGTCATCACGACCACTGCGTTGGACGACCGCCTGATCGTCGACCACGAGCGGGGTTGGCCGGGCGAGTCGGCGGAGATGGCGGTGACCAGGCGGCTCGCGCAAGAGTGGTTCGGCATGTCGGTGGCGCCGAAGCACTGGTCAGATGTATGGCTCGCGGAAGGCTTCGGCAATTTCATCGCGCACGCCGTGTATGCGAGCGCCCATGGTGACAGCAGCGTCGCCGAGATCCGGAACTGGTCGCATGTGTCGGCGTTTGCCGCCGACCGCGACCAACGACGACCCCTCGTCTACGACAGGTGGATGTATGGGCCGATCGAACTGCTCGACACGGAGCACGCGGGGCAAAAGGGAGCGGTGGTGTTGCGCATGCTGCAAGCGGCACTTGGAGACTCGGTGTTCTGGACCGGCATGCGCCAATTCGTCTCGCGCTACGCCGGTCACGCCGCCGGCACTGACGATTTCGAGAACGTCATGGAAGAGGTATCAGGCCGAGACCTGACCGCGTTTTTCAGGCAGTGGGTTTACGGCGCCGGGTATCCCTTCCTCGACATCACGGAAGACTATGATACGGCGCGGCGCCAGCTCGCGCTCACCGTTAGGCAGGTGCAGCGCCGCGATTCGCTTACCGGGTTCTTCGACGCACCGGTCACGGTGGAAATCGGGACGCGCGACGGTCCGCGGACCGTGACGGTGCCGATGAGCGGCGAAGTGACCAGGTTTCGCACGGAACTTCCCGCGCCACCAACGTACGTGGACTGGGACCCAGCTGGTGTGCTGCAGAGCGAGGTGACGTTCCGGCGCTCGACGGCATTGTTGATCGGGCAACTGGAGCACGACCCACATTCGCACGGGCGCATTGAGGCGGCCCGGGGCCTCGTTGACCGTGCACGCGGAACCGGGGGGGAGATCGGCATTCTCTTCAGCTCGCACGGACCAACGCCGACGATGCCGCTCGCCGACACTGCGGCAATGGGGCCGGTCGTGCGTGCGGCGCACTCGGACCCGTCGGTGCACGTTCGAGCGGGCATTGTGGAGGCGCTGGCCGGCGCGTTCGATGCGCCGTCACAGGCCGCATTGATGGAGGCGACGCATGACTCTTCGCCGTCGGTGCGCGCGAGCGCGGCCCTTTCTCTGTTCGCGGTGCCGAGTGCCGAGGCCCGGGCGCGGCTCAGGGAGCTCGCTTCGTCGGACCCCGACGAAGGCGTCCGAGAGACGGCGAAGGAATCCCAGCGGATGAGTGCATCGCGACGCGCACCATCGCCTGGGATCGACGAGTCAGCCCTCGACAGCGCGGGCGAACGAAGCAGGTTGGAGATGCTGCAGCAGGCCGACCAGATGCCTAACGGATGGGACGTCGGGCGGCGACTGCTGACCGACTCCGCCTCGAGCCGCGCGGTCAAGCAGGCGGCGATGCGCCAACTTGCCATCGCCGCGTCGATGCATTACTGGAAAGCGGGCGCGTCACGCGACGAGTTCGTTAGGCTCGTGGAACCGTTGCTCGCATCCGATGATCCGAGCATGCGGGTAGCAGCAGCGCGCGATCTGGCAGTTGTGAACGGGCCCGCAGCGATTGCCGCGCTCGAGGCGCGAAAAGCCGTCGAAATTGACGCGCTCGTGTTGACGGAGATCGACCGATCGCTGGCACAGGCCTCTCGCGATAATTCCTACACAGGTCCGTAGCCTGGCGCAGTCCAAAAGGTCGGCGCGCCGCTCGGCGACATACCCGTCCGCGGTGCGAGCGCGCCGATCACGCGAACTGTTTGGCGACACTCTTCGTCCGGCTCCTCTTCTTGGAGCTACGCTGCTTCGTGCCGGGCTTCGTCGCGGTTGTCTTCCTGGCGCTCGTCTTCGCGCTCGTCTTCCTGGCGTTCGCCTTCTTCGCGCTCGGCTTCTTCGTGCTCGTCTTTCTGGTGCGCTTCTTCTTCCGGCCGCTCTTCTTCGCGACTATCTCCTTTCCAAACACGACGGCGTTATGTACCGCTTCGATCGACTGTTTGAGCGGCGTCTCAAGGCTCTTGGGTGGTTTGACGCGATGGACCCGCTTTCTGATCTCCTTCGCGACCTTCTTCAAGGTGGTCTCGAGTTCGTCCCGCAGTGGGATGTCATTCATTGGCGGTCTCCCATTGGTTGAGTTCGCAGCGTTCTTGTGGAGGATGGCAGCCAACCAAGCAATAAGCGGACTCGCGGGACTGTCATGGAGGGTCGTAGAGCGTCAGGCGGGTGAGTCGTCGCGTGGGATGGAGGCTGGCCGGTGCCTGTGGCACTCAGCTACGCCAAGTATGACTGCCCGGTGTCTCTAGCCCGAATCGCTCCTGACGCAAGCTACTCGATGTCGGTCGAGTGGAGATGAAACTGACGCAATGAGAAGCGCCGCGCGGGCGGCAAAATCGCGCGGTGGGCTGGTGGCGCGTTCGAGGGAAGGCGGATTGGATGATGTCGATCCCGCGACGCCTCGGCTGCGACTGCGTCGTCGGGCGCCGGTGGTCCGACGAGCGCTACTGCCTAACCGGTTCTGCTGCAGGAGTGACCCGGGCGGGTCTCGAACCCGCGACCTACGGATTAAAAGTCCGTTGCTCTACCAACTGAGCTACCGGGTCTGACTGTGGAAGACAATGGCTTATCGATTCAGCAATCTAGGGCCTGTCCAAAATCTGTCCAAGTTCAGGAATCCTCGCGCCGCATAGCGCACGCCGATACCCGCTCCCCATTTGTGCCAGTCACTGGTTCCCGGTATTGTCCCGCACCCCGATCACCTGCCCTCAGGGCGCAACGCATGCAGATGATCCTCGAGCCGGACCTCGAAACCGCTGCCCTTCACCGAGGAGCACGCCAATGCCAGGGCGTATCGCAACACTCGTTTCAGTTCTGATCCTCGGGCTTCCGTTGGCTCCGAGTGCACAAACGTCTGTGTCGCCACGCAGCGAGGTGATGGCGAAAGTGCAGCAGTTCGTCGACGCGTTCAACAAGGGGGACGTCAACGCAATGTCGGCGGCGTGTGCGAACGAAGGCGCCATCATCGATGAGTTCCCGCCGCACGAATGGCACGGCGCCGGCGTCTGCGCCAAGTGGGCACACGACTTCGATACCGACGCCAAAGCACACGATATCACCGATCCCGTGGTCACAGTCGGCAAACCGACACACGTCGACATCACCGGAGATCAGGCGTACGTCGTTCAACCCGCGAACTATGCCTACAAGGCGAACGGGAAGCCGGTCAAAGAGGTTGGGTCGATCATCACGCTGACGCTGCACCGCGAGGCGACGGGATGGCGCATCACCGGCTGGGCCTGGGCGAAACATTGACCTGCACGCACGAAATGCCCCATGCGCGCGCTTCCGCGCGGCATGGGGCACGTGCTGCGTTAGACCTGCGTACAGCAGATGTTCCGGCTACTTCTGGCTTCCTCCCGCCCGCACCGCGCCGCCGCCGGACGGCACCACCGTGATCGTGACCGCCGACGGATACTGCTTGTCGTGGTGCACCGCGTTCTGCGCGACGAGCCCTACCTTCTCGTCGTAGTTGTTGCCGCCCGTGTTCATGTTGCGATCGAACCGCGGGAAGTTGCTGCTCGAAATCTCCAGCCGCAGCCGATGCCCGGGCTTGAAGTAGTTGGAGAAATCGATCGGCTGAAACGTCACCTTGTACACCTTCCCCGGCTGCATCCAGACCTCGGGCTTGTCGTACCCATCCCGATAGCGCATGCGCTGGATGTTCTCGATCAGATTGAACGCGCGACCGTCGGGGTACACGTCGTCGACGCGCCAGGTGAAGTCCGTGTCCTTTCGGTTAGACGAGACGTAGAGCGTCACCGTGATCGGGCCGCTCATCTCCACGCCGTCCTTGAACGGCTCGGTCGTGTACACCAGCACGTCGTTCCGCGCTTCGACGGGCCGCTGGTCGAATGAGCCGAAGTGTACGGCGTTCCCTTCGCAGCATCCGCCGCCGCCATACGTCTGGACCGGATTCGCCGGGTCGTATGCGAAACCGTCGGGCCGGTCGGCGCCGGGCTGCGGCGTGTCGCCTAACGAACCGTCGCCGTAGAGCGTGTTGGCCTTCCCTTCACTGTGCAGGAAGAACGTCATCGGCTTGGCGCCCGGGGGCGGCCAGGTGGGTGACGACTTCCACTGGTTGAGCCCGATCACGTAGTACTGGACCTTGGGCTGCTTCTCGAGAATGCCGTTGTCCTCGCCCTTCATGAAGTGGTCGAACCACGCATACATGAGCGAGTCGTACGGAAACCGGGCATCGCCCACGTCGAGGTCGCCGATCATCGTCTGCGCCGTCGCACGCGTGTACGCGCAGTGCAGCACCGGCGCGATGATGGCGTACTGCTCGTTGGCCACGTCGCCCTGCGCGTGCTGCCGCACCCAGTTGTACGCGGCCAGGTTGGGCGAAACGGACACGTCGTACCAGCTCATGAACCAGAGTCCGGGCTTGTTGATCGACATACTGTCGTTCCACAGGCCGCCCTTGTACCACGCCGGATCGTTGGGCGCACGCGCGATCATGTCGCCGCCCGTGGCCACCGGCATCTTGGTGTCGAAGATGCCCGGCGGGCCGCCGATCGAGCTGATGATGCTGTCCTCGGGCAGGTGCCAGAGCTGCGCCGACCAATCGATGGGCGGCATCTGCGGCGCCAGATCGAACATCTTGCGCGCGAGCGTGATGTCGGCCTGCGACGTGTTGGGCGCAAGCATCGGGCGGACCTGATTCTGTTCGCCGTAGAGCCAGTCGATGAACAGCATCTGCACGGCGCCGCCGCGATACCAGTTGCCCTGCTCGTAGTACGGACCGACGCGGCCCACGCCGGCGCCGAAGCCCTGCACGTTGAACGTCGCGAGCCCCGGGTTGTCCTCGGTCACGACGCCCAGCTGCCATTCGGCGGTCGACGAGCAACCCGTTAGGCCAACCTTGCCGTTGGACCACGGCTGCGTGGCCATCCATTTGATGGCATCGTAGCCGTCCGTGCGCGGCGGACCCAGGATATCGTAGTTGCCCTCGGAGTAGAAGTGCCCGCGCTCGTTCATCTCGACGTACGCATAGCCGTGCCTGACGGCCTCGAGCTCGCGGCTCATGTCGCGCGGGGCGCCGTTCTTCACGTCCCACCAGTTGAAGTTGTAGGGCGTGCGGACAAACACGATCGGGACCTTGCCCGAGGCATTCTTGGGCCGGTAGACATCGGCCAGCATGCGCTTGCCGTCGCGCATCGTGACCATGACGCTGCGATCGATGACCGCCTCGGATTCGAGCTGCTGCTCGATGGCGTTCCGCTGGGCGACGAGGACGGCATGCGGATCCGGACCTTGCGCGGCAAGGCCCACGGGGACGGAGAGCACCAACGCCAGCGCGAGCCAGGCCGAGCCGCGGACGCCGGTGCCGCGTCCTGGAGTACGAACCATGTCACCTCTCCTGCATAGTTGTCGTGTTGCGAGGCTATGTGCGGGAACAGCGGGTGTCAAGCAATCTCCGCGAGGCGAACGGCCCGCTTCCCGCGGTGGACGCGAGACCGGCCAGGTGCGCAGCGGCTGCCTAACGCGACACCGGCGCGCGCACCCTTCACGGCGACGATGCGTCTCGGTGCGGATTGAGATCGCGCGACAGGATGAGCTTGAGCACCAGATGATCGGTGGCCGACGTGAGGCCGAAGCCGGCGCCGACCTCGATGTCCATCGGCTCGCCGTTGCGGTCCACCACCGCGTAGAGCTGATGCGCCTGCTGCCTCGACGGCAAGAACCCGCGTAATTCGCCGAAATCATCGTACTCCTCGGCGGCCAGCGCCCAGGTCTTCGAGACGTTGTACGCGAGGCGCGATGCGGGCGCGAAGTCGAGGCGCGAGAACGTCGTCCACGAGTTGTCCAGGATCGGATTGACGATCAGATCCACGGGACCCGACCGCCAACCGATGATCGGACGGATCTCGGAGCTGTACCGATGCGGATCCCAGTGACCGGCGTTCCAACTGAACTCGAAGTTGATCCCGTAAAAGAACGACCGCTCGGCTGCGTTAGGCAGGACGAAGAGAGTGCGCAGCTTGAACCCGTTGAACATCGGACTGCCGTCGCCGGTGATGCTGTAGAGCGGCAGGTAGAGGCCGGCCTCGAACCAGGGTGCGACGCCGTACGCCCATTCGGTGACGCCGTTGAAGGTGTGGTTAGGCGAGAACCCGCCCCCGAACGCAGGGTCGCGCAGGCCGTCGGGCGTGAAGTTGTTGTGCCACGTCAGATTGAAGACGCCGGGCGCGGCGATCTCGGCCGTGTAGACCTGGATCTCATCGGTCTGCGCCCCAACGCGAGGCGCGGCGAAAGCAACCGCCGCGCACATCATCAGGCTCAACCGTAGAGGGTACCGCGCGCCGGTCATCGCGTGCTCCGCTCGCTGTGCAGTCGACAACCCTACGGTTGGCGGCGCGCGAGCGTTGGGAAGATGTCCAGCACAAGGGCGCGCGCCGACACGCGCGCGCCCTCGAGGCGTGCTTCACCAGCGCGCCATGCGCGGCAGCACGGGCCTTATCGCAGATCGGCTTCCGGCGAGTACGGCGTGTCGCCCTCGTCGATGTCGCGACGCGATGGAGCGGCGGCGCGCGGCTCAATGTCGCGGGCTGCGGATGGCGTGACGTCGCGGTCCGACAAGCGCGCAGTCGACGTCGGCCGCGCTCCCGCGTCCGGATTGACGACGCTTTCGGCGATGGCCGTCAGCTTGCGATCCGTCTCGGCTTCCTCATCGAGAGTTTGCTGCAGCAGACGCGCATCCTCCATCCGATCGAGCGCCTCGGCATAGGTGCGCGCGCAGCCGTAGGCCGCGATCTCGTAATGCTCCACGCGTTGCGCATCGGCAATGAGTGCGGCGTCGAGCACGTCGGAATCGGCGCGCTCTTTCATCGTTTCCTTTCCTTCCTTCAGCAATCCCTTCATGCCCTGACACGTCTTGCCGTCGGGATCTTCGTTGAAGCGCCGCGCGATTTGCTCGAGGCGGCGCACATGTTCCCGCGTCTGATCGAGGTGGAGCTGGAAGCCAGCCTTGAGTTGAGCGTGCGACGCGGCCTCGACCATTTTGGGAAGTGCGTCGACGATCTGCGTTTCGGCACTGTAGAGGTCCCGGATCTGATCCAGGTACAGTTCGCCGAGGTCGTGAAGAGACATGGTGCCCTCCGATGCGTGGGGGGGTACGCGTGCGACGGAATGCGGGTGGCGCGCGAACGCCGGCGGGCGAGCTATTGGCGATATCGATCCGGACCCGCCGACTTCGCGCACGGGATCGCGTCGCATTCACCGTACCACACGCGGCGCTGCACGTCGGACATCGCTCAGGCGTGCCGCGGCCACGGTCCGGGGGCATTTCCGTTAGGCAGCGGCGGCGGTTTGGCTCCAGGGGGCGCCTGAGGCCGCTGGGGCGCGTCGATGCGCCGGGATCAGGGCCGACGCGCCGGTGCGCCGCGGCCCGTGGACTTGAGCTCGTCCGGCAGACTATTCCATTGCGCTGGTGTCAGGACCTTTTTGGCGGCGTCGAGTGCGTGCTGGCGCGCGTCACGCGCTTCGGCGAGACGCGGCCGGAGCGACAGCACCAGCGCGCGCGGGTCGGCGTTGCTGCCGGCATCATCGATCCGCTTCCGTATCGCCGCCTGGACGCTGTCGTTCTTCGCCTCGAGCGCCGCCGCGATCGGCGTGAGCTTCGCGACCTGGTCGGCGGTGAGGTGCAGCGAATCCTCGAGCGAGATGATGCCGGCCACCGGGTTGGTGAACCCGCGTCCCATGCGCGATGCGAAGTCCGACGCGGTGCCGGGCCCGGTCTGCGGCTGGTTGCCACCGCCGCGCCCGCCGCGCCCGCCGCCGAACGCTGCGCGCAGCCGGTCGCGCATGCGGTCCGGGCCTAACGCAAAGTGTCCCTGGAATCCGATCTGGAACGGCACGCGGAAGGCAGCGGCCGACGCCGCCGTGGAGCCGAAGCGCTCGTTGACCGAGTAGACGAAGCTGTTCGTCGACTGGTCGAACCCGCGCACGAAGAGGAGCGTCGGATCGGGCAGGCGGACCGCGCCCCATCCGTGCGCGCCGTTGGCGCCGTGCAGCAGCTCGTCGATGCCCGAGATCAGGTTCGTCGTCACGATCGAGAGCGTTAGGCGGCGATCGAGGCCGAGGATGTTGGGCCGGATGTTGAGCTGCAAGTCGAACGCCGGCTGCCACGGGCCCTGGCAGCTGTTGCGCGCGGCCACCGCGCCGAGTTGCTCGAGCAGGCAGTCGCGAACGGACGGCGAGGCAGAGGCCAGCACGCGCCGCATCGCGTTGGCGACCGCGGTGTCGGCCGTGGCGGCCGGATCGAAGATGAACGCGCGGTCGTTGCGCGCGCCGTCGCCGTTGATGTCGGACGCGACGAGCGGCGTGAACGGCGCGCCGGACGAGAGCCGCGCGATGCTCGTGATCTCGATGGCGGGATTGACGGGCACCGTGAACGTGCCGATGAACGAGTGCTCGCGCTGAAAGTTGCTGTTGGACCATTCCGGCCGATTCGGATTGCCGGCGGTGGTCGGTGAACCAAAGCCCGCGGTGGCCGAGCAGCAGGAGAACGACGATTGGTCGCGCGCTTTGGTGAACGTGTACGAAATCGAATACACCGCGCCGGCGTCCGTGAATCCGTTGAGGCCAAAGGTCACCTGCCCCGACTCGGAGGCGAGATTCGACTGCACCTGAATGACGTCCCCCAGCTCGGGATGGAGCCGCGAGGCGGCGCTGTTCACGACGCCGCTCACCGGGTCGATGTCGGCGGGCGACACGTACACCGGCCGGTTGCCCTCGTCGGCCAGGCGAAACTTTGGCAGCGTGTCGAGATTCAGATCGGAGAAGCCGTACTGGCTGACGCCGCGCGTCCAATTGGCATCGACATTGAGGCCGATCCGGTCGAAGACGCGGCGCTGCACGCCTAACGACGCGCGCCAGGCGCGCGGCGACGTGAAATTCGGGTCGAACACGACGACGTTGGGCTGCAGCTGATTGAACGTCGTGCCGGCGCCACCGACGCACTGGGTCGGAATCGTCGAGGGGTCGAGCGCGAACGATGTCCAGTCGGGGACCGGCACCTGCTCGCCGATGCACACGAGCTGGGATTCGGTGCCCGGGAGGCCGGTGGCGCCCTGCGCCGCGGCGAAGAGGCCGGTCGGCGTCGGGCTGCGGAATTCGCCGACGCCGCCGCGGATGATGGTCGAGGCGAAGCCTCCCGCGCCGCCTAACAGCGCCGTGAAGCCGAGTCGCGGGCTGACGCTCAACTCGGTGGGGAACCGGTCGGTGCGGCGGCCGAACAGCGAATCGACGAGGGGGTTGAATGCCGGGGCGCCGGACTCCGTGGCGCCTTCCATGCGCGCGCCGTACGTGAGCTGGAGCACGCGGCCAATGCGCCAGATGTCTCCCAGGTAGAACGCCGCGTTCTCGCTGGCGCCGGCCCGCACGTTAGGCGCAAGCGTGCGTGTGAATTCCGCCGGCTGGTTGTCGGCCAGCTGCTGCAGCGACGAATAGAAGTAGGTGCCGAACTCGTTGGTCGTGACATCCTGGTCGTAGCGCGTGCGGTCGTAGTAGAGTCCCGCCTTGATGCGGTGCGTGCCGCTCCCCGGGAGCCACGACAATTCTTCCGTGGACTCGAAGCTCGTGTTGTTCGTGCGCTGGGGCAGTCCAATGCTGCCGCCGAACGCGAGGGCCGAGATTCCGTTGAGACTGTCGGCCAGCTGCGAGGCGACCTGCACCCGGCCGTCCGGCAGGTCCATGAACGGATCGGCAGCGCGATGGTCGCGCGACCAGTATGCGCGCAGCTCGTTGATGAAGCTGCCGCCGAAGTACGACGTGAGCACGCCCATCACTCCGCCACCGGTTTCGTCCGACACACCGCCGGTTTGCGGCAGCGCGAACTGGCTCACGCGCGTGGGATTCTGCGTGATGTCGCGCCAGTCGCCGCGAATCATGAGCGTCTGGTTGTCCGAGATGAGCCAGTCGGCGCGCACCAGGCCTAACGTATTGCCGGCGCTGCGCGTGGGCGGGATGTCGGGGAGATCGGGCCGAACGCCCGCCGCGCCGACGAGCGAGAGGAAGCGGTCGAGCGAATCGGCGTTCACGCCTAACCGCTGCAGCACGGCGGGGTTCACGTTGAGCAGCGACGCCAGCGAGTTGTCGCGCCACCGGCCCTGCACCGCGCCGAACACGAACAGCTTGTCCTTCACGATCGGGCCGCCGAAGCCGCCGCCGAGCTGGTTCTGCGTGTAGGCGGCCGAGAGCGATGAATCACCCGCGCCCCACGCGAGGGCCTGATCGCGCAGGGTGTAGGTGAAGGAGCCCTCGGGGACGTTGGTCCCACCGCGCGTCGTGGACGCTACGAGGCCGCCGCTAAACTCTCCGCGCGCAACATTGTAGGTGCTGGTTATGACCTGCGTCGAGCGGACGGCATCCTGCGGCACGGCGCCATTGCCCGAACCAAAGCTGAGGCCGTCGAGCGTCAGGGAGTTTGCCGTTGGGCGAAGACCGGCAACGGAGAACGCTGCATCGGTGGAGTCCGTGCCATCGAGACCGACGACGCCGGGCGCGAGCGTCGCCAGCGCGTTGAGGTCGCTTGCGTCCACCGGCAGACGTGCGGCCATTTCGGACGTGATGTCGCGTTCGGTGGATCCCGGCGTGCGCTGGTTTCCGCGGCGATTGTTGCGCCGGGCGTTCACTGTGACGGTGGCCAGACGCTGGGCCGTCGGCGACATGTGGATGTCGCTCACCAGTCGATCTTCGTCTGCCTGGCGCGCGACCGAAACGACCGACGGCGCCATGCCAATGAAGCGGACCGTGACGCGATACTGGCCGCCGCCATCCGGGAAGACGATCGTGTATCGTCCCTTGTCGTTGGTGTGCGCGTGCCGCGAGATCTCCGTTTCCAACGACATCGCCTCGACATCGGCGCCCTCGATCGGGTGCCCGAGGGGATCGGTGACCATTCCCGTTAGGATGTCGGTGGTCGTTCCGACCTGTGCGGCGGCGGACACGTGGACGGACATCCCGGCGGCGGCAAGGGCAAGCGCCGCCGACGCCAGGCGAATCAAGCGCTTGGTGCACCCAGGGTGGAGGATCATTACGATGGGTCAGCTATCCAGTTGGGGGGCGGCGTCGAACGTCCCGTGAGCGACATCTAGTACCCGGGTCGATCCGGCGATGTTGGGTGGGAGCTGGCCAAACGTGGACCGAGCGGGTCGACAAACTGCCGGCAAACGAATGACAATGCGGCGATGTTCTGCTAGCGTTCAGCGCTCTCTTTCCTCACGCGTTCTCGGATGTCATGGCCGGTCGACTGAGCAAGAACCGATGGCTGCACGGTGCCCTGACGTTGGGCATGGTGGCGCTCGTCGTGTATTACGCGCGAACGGTCCATTGGGATGCATCGTGGCGCGCGATCCGCTCGGCGTCGCCGTGGCTGCTGTTCCTGGCTGCGCTTGCGAACCTCGCCACGGTGGCTGCCAAAGCAGTGGTGTGGTGGATATTCCTGAGGCCGGTGGGCGCGCCGTCGTTGGGCCTGGCGATGCGTGCGACGGCGGCAGGCGCGGGGATCAACAATCTGCTCATTGCGAACAGCGGCGAAGCGGCGCGCGCGGTGCTGGTGACGCGCAGCTCGGCGGCGTCGGGGACGGGCGTGGTGGCGGCGCTGGCGCTCGAACGGCTTTTCGATTTCATCGGCTACGTGCTCGTGCTCATCGGCGCGGCGTTTCTGCTGCCGCTGCCGGAGAGCGTTGCGCGGTGGCGACCCGAAGCCGTCGGGGTGCTCGGCGCGATCGTCGTCGTGCTGATTGCGTTGCTTGCGCACGCGCCGCATCCGCCTCCGGCGGGTCAAGAAATCACGGGGACGGTCGCGCGGATGCGTGCGGGCTTCGAGCGATTCATCGAGCGTCTTGCGCACATCGTCACGCTGCGGCGCATGGGGGCGGCGCTCGTGCTCACGTTGGTGAACTGGGGGACGCAGATCGCGTCATATCATCTGACGGCGGTTGCGGCGCACTTTCCCATTTCGATTGCCGGGAGCATCACCGCGATGCTGTTGGTGAACGTCGGATTTCTGGCGCGTGCGACGCCAGGCAACGTCGGCTTCTTTCAATTCGTGTATGCGGCCACTGCCCAGGCGATGGGGCTGTCCAAGGATGCCGCTGTGGGCGTCGCGTTGCTGTTGCAAGTCGTGCAGAACGGTCCGGTGACTGTGTTAGGCGCGGCGTTGGCGCCGGATCTGGTGCTCTCGGCGCGGAAGCGAAAGGCGGCCGGTGCGGGGGCGCCGGCGGACGGCGCCGAAGGGAGCGCGACGTAGTGGTCGCGATGCAAGAACGGCGCGCCCCGAAGGACGCGCCGTTCCCGCATCACCAGTTTTCGTTTTGCTATGTCAGCTCACTGCATGGTGGACGCGGTGGTCGCGGTCGAGTCGCCCTTGCTCTCGATGACGAACACGACGCGGCGATTCTTCTCCGCTCCCGGTGCATCCTTTTCGGCGCCCGGCACCACGAGGCGCGTCTTGCCGTAGCCGACCGTGTTGACCTGGTCCGTCAGTCCCTGCGACGCCAGATACGCCTTGACCGCCTCAGCGCGACGCTCGGAGAGCTTCACGTTGTAGCGCTGCGAGCCGGCCGGATCGGCAAAGCCTTCGACCGTGATGGTCGAGCCGGGATAATACTTCTGCGCGATCTTCGCGAAGCGATCGAGCGCGTCGTGATCTTCGTCACGAACGGTGGCGTCGTCGAAGGCGAAGTGCACAGGCAGTGCGAACTGGAGCCCGCTCTCGAGCGCGGTGATCTTCGCGCCGAATTCGGTGCGAAGGCTGTCGAGATCCTTGCGCAACGAGGCCACGTCATTGGAGAGTGAGCTGTCGGCGGCCATGCGCGCCGTGCGCTCATTCGAGACCGACGAGTCAGTGTACGCCTTCTGCGCCGCGAGGCCTGACGCCAGATTCTGTCTGACGAAGCCCTTGGAGGCACAGGCAGCCATCACTGGTGCGACAAGCGCAACTACCGCGATGGTCTTGAGCTGGTGTTTCATGGGTTGCTCCGGGTTGTTCCACTCGAGTGAGGTCTACTGGGACACGTTGCGATCATGCTAAAAATGTGCCCCGCAAAACGCGTGTGACGTGAGTCACTCAGGCGAAAAAAACTCGCTCCGTAGGGCGACATTGCTGCATCCAGCATGAGAATCCTTCAATTCGGACTCTTCCGCAACCATTCACCGCCGTCGACCACCATGATGGCGCCGGTGATCCAGTCGCCGGCCGGCGATGCAAGAAAGGCGACCATGTTCGCGATGTCGCGCGGTGAACCCATGCGCGCGAGAGGAATCGCTCGTCGCGCGTAGTCGTCCATGGCGCGCTCGGCGGAAAACACGTCCTGTGGTTGGCCGGGCAGCGCCGCGAACGCTTTTTTCACGCCCTCGGTAGGGATCGGTCCAGGCGCGACGGCATTCACACGAATGCCGTGGCGAGCCCATTCGAGCGCCAGCGTGCGGGTGAGTGCGTCGATCCCGGCTTTTGCCGCCGTCGCGTGCGCCATGAGCGGCCATCCGCGGTAGTGCAGCGTCATGGAGATGTTGACGATGCGCCCGCCGCCCCGATCGCGCATTACCGGCATCACTGCTTGCGAGCAGAAGAACGTGCCGGAGAGGTCGATTTCGAGCACCGAGCGCCAGGCGTTGGCGCTCATCGATTCCGACGGGACGTAGAAATTTCCCGCCGCGTTGTTGACGAGCACATCGATTCGGCCGTGCGCGTCGGCGACCGAGCGAACGGCGGCTTTGACGCCATCGGCATCGCGGACATCGAGGACCAACGACGCTGCCTTCCGCCCAACGGAGCGCAGCTGTTCGACGGCGGGATCGAGATGCGCCTGGTTGCGGCTGGCGAGCACGACCGTCGCGCCGAGCTCGGCGAGCAGTTGGGCAACGCCGAATCCGATGCCGGTGCCGCCACCCGTGACGAGCGCGATTTGGCCGTCGAAGAGCCCGGGTCGGAAGACCGGAACCGGCGGCTGCGGTGTCGTCACAGGGTGGGTTGCTCGGGCGGCAGGGTTTGAAACGTGTCGGCGATGAGCGTGGCAACGCTGTCCGGGACGTTTGCATCATCGAGCGACAGCTCGAGCTGCGGGGGCCCGTAGAGCGCGGTGTCGACGAACGCTTTGCGGTGGTGCCGGCTGGAGCCGGTGTCGCGGAGCGCTTGAATGTGGATGGGCGTGGCGTACCCGCAGTTCCGTTCCCAGCTATAGGCGGGGTGGCGCTTTGCGAGGTACGTCATCAAGCGGTCGCGGGTCACCTTGGCGATGATCGACGCGCACGCGATGCTGTAGCACTTATCGTCGCCGTCGACGATGGCGGTGTGCTCGATGCCTAACGATCGAATCGGGCGGCCGTCGACGAGGATGCGGTCGGGCGCGGCGCGGAGGCGGCGGAGGGCGCGGCGCATGGCGAGCGCGGACGCGTGGTAGATGTTGAAGCGCTCGATCTCGAGCACCGACGCGGCGCCTAACGCAAACGACACGGCGCGCTCGGCGATGCGGGCGGCGAGGATGCGGCGTCGGGCCGCGGGGAGCATCTTGGAGTCGTCGACGCCGGGCAGCGCGCGCGCCTCGGGCGGCATGATGACGGCACAGGCGACCACGGGGCCGGCGAGGCAGCCGCGCCCGACTTCATCGACGCCGGCAATCAACGACGCGCCTTGGCGGCGCAGGTCCCGTTCGATGGTGGTCCAGCGTAGGCGGTGTACGCCGGCGCGCCGAGGCGAGTCCGCGCCGCGCCGTCCGCCCATGGGTGTTACTCCTCGGCGGCTTGCCCGAGGTGCGTCTTCCGCTCGCGGATGCGGCCTTGCTTGCCGCTTGCGTTGCGCAGGTAGTAAAGCTTGGCGCGACGCACGCGTCCACGGCGGACGACGGTGACGGTGCCGATCATCGGGCTGTGCACGGGGAAGATGCGCTCGACGCCGACGCCGTTGGAGACCTTGCGCATGACGAACGTTTCGCTGACGCCGCTCCCGCGGCGGGCAATGCAGATGCCTTCAAAGGCCTGCAGCCGTTCCTTGTCGCCTTCTTTCACGCGAACAGCAACGCGCAGCGTATCCCCAGGACGAAACGGGGGGATGTCGGAGCGCATGAATTCTTTTTGGGTTTCGATGAACGCGTGCATATATCGCTCGGGGCTGGGGTCGTGCCCGGGGGTCGCTTCTACAGACTGATGAACTTAACCGATGCCCGAGTTCGACGCTAGCGCGACCAGCACCGACGGCTGCTCCGCCGGCATTTCCCGGAAGCGTGGCCGGGAGGAAAAATCGAACGAACTTATAAACGAACAATAGAAGGTGGATCGTGAGGCAGGCCGGTCGGGCAAAGTGCTACGCTCATGAAGACGCGGACCAAGCAGGACGCAACGGATACGACACGAGCAACACCAAGGCGTTGATTTTTTGTCAGTGCTTTGTCCGTTGTGTCCTGCTGTGTCCGCGTCTTCATGCACGTAGATGCAAGCCATGAAGGAGCGGCATCCCATCGATGCTGCGTCGACCACGGCCGGAACGGGAAAGAGGCGTCCCTTGGGACGCCTCTTTCGATCCGGGCTCCACCGCCGGCGGCTACCGTTAGGCTTTAACCGTGACCGACCGGGTCGTGGTGCCTTTGTGGCCCAGCTTGTCTACGATGGTGAGCTGCACAGTGTAGGTGCCGGACTTCGAGTACTCGTGTTGCAGTTTGAGACCCGAGCCGGTGCGGCCGTCGCCGAACGCCCAGCTGTACGACGACACGCCGTCCGGAACGCTCGAATCGATGCCGTTGAAGGCGCAATACACCGTGCTGCACGAGACGTCGATCACGGGCTTCACATAGGTCGACGACGTCGTCGTGGGCGACGACTGGGCGGTGGCGCCGACCGTAATGCTCTTCGTGATGGTCGTCTTGTTGCCGCTCTTGTCGTCGATCAAGAGCTTCACCGAATAGGTGCCCGCCTTCGCGTAGGGGTGCGTGATCGTCGGGCTCGTCGACCCGGCGGCCTTGCCGTCGCCGAACCACCAGTTGTACGACGACGCTCCGTTAGGCAGGCTCGACGCGCTCGCGTCGAAGCCGCAGCTGTTGGTGGTGCCGCACGTCGCCGAGAATGCCGCGGTGAAGGACGAGCTCGGCGCCGGCGCGGCGGTGGGCGAGGACGTGCCGCCGACGAACGCGCTGTAGGCGAGCAAGTTAGGCGAGCCGCTCAGGTTGAGGATGTGTCCCGACGTCGCGTTGGCCAGAATCGCCTGCTTCACCTGCGCCGGCGTCGCCGTGGGGTGCGCGCCCAGGTACAACGCCGCGATTCCCGCCACGTGCGGCGACGCCATCGACGTGCCCGACCACGTTACCGTCGCGATGTCGCTCAAATAGTCATCGGACGTGATGTTGACACCGGGCGCGAACAGGGACACACACGACCCGTAGTCCGAATACGCCCACCTGTGATCCGTATTGTCGGACGCCGCGACATCGATCGCGGTGGGCAGGTTCGCCGGATAGATCTGGCAGGCATTCTCGGTGTAGTTGCCGGCAGCGACGACGTACGTGACGCCGGATTCAATTGACTTGGCCACGGCCGAGTCGAGCGCGGGTGCCAGAGTGGCGCCGAGGCTCATGTTGGCGACGGCCGGGCTCCTGTGGTGCGCCGTCACCCAATCGATGCCGGCAATGATGTTGGAGAGCGGCGCGCTCCCATCACACTGCAGCACGCGAACCGACCAGAGGGTGACATCCTTGGCCACGCCGTACTTGATGCCGCCGACCGTGCCCGAGACGTGCGTGCCGTGACCAAAGCAATCGGAGCCGTTGCCGCCGAACGCGTCGTAGGCGAAATGCGCGCGGCCGCCCAAATCCGTGTGCGAGTAGCGAATGCCGGTGTCGAGGATGTACGCGTTCACGCCTGCACCGGTGCTGCCGTACGAATACGTATTGCTCAACGGGAGCGAGCGCTGGTCGAGGCGATCGAGTCCCCAATCGGGACTGGACTCGGTGCCAAACGCGTGCACGATGATGTCCGGCTCGACGATGGCGACATCGGGATCCGAGCGCAGTGCAGCGACCTGGCCCGAGTCGAGCTTGGCCGCGAAGCCGTTGAGCGCCGCAGTGTATGTGTGCTCGACGCTTATGCGACCGCTCGTGATCATGCGGCTCGCAGCCGTCGGTGTGCGAGTGACATTGTCGCGGTAGACGACGATGTAGTGATCGGCGCGGACGTCCGGCTGCGTCGAAGGCGCCTTGGCGAGGGGGGATGCGGGGGATGCTTCCGGGCCCGTGGCGTCGCTGCATGCAGCAAGCGACATGGCCACCAGGGCGCCGGCGAGGAGACGTTTCATCGTGGGACTCCCGTATTGGGTTGTCCGCGCGACGGCTCGACTGGCATGGCGGAGCGTCAGCTCGCTTTAGCCTCGTAGCTTTGCGTCACCGCCTTTCGGCGGCTTTGCCCTCGTTACTACGCCGGTGAGGCGTTAGCAACCGTGCGAGTTGTGATGAATGAATGCGAGCGTGCGGTGCGAACCGAAGACGTTCGAGGTCATCCAGCGGCAACGTCCAAAGAAGCGACGTGGGCACACAAGGTATGAGCGCGAGTGAGCCCGCGTTAGATCACACACAAAATGAAACGCTGCTTGACTGTGTGGTCAGTCAAGCAGCGCCGCATCGCAGGGGATTTTGTTCACTCTGCGATTAAAATCGTCTTCACATTCACGAATTCTCGAATGCCGTCGCGCGATAACTCGCGCCCGTAGCCGGAACGTTTTACGCCACCGAACGGCAGCCGCGGGTCCGAAACGACCTGAGCATTCACGAACACTGCTCCACTTTGCACGTCGCGCACGAATGCATCGCGCTCGGCGGAGTCGCGTGTCCAGACGGATGCGCCGAGTCCGAAGGTGGTGTCGTTGGCGAGCGTGATCGCGTCGCGCGCGCTCTCGACGCGAAAGAGCGACGCGACGGGGCCGAACACCTCTTCGCGATACGCAGGCGCGTCGCGCGGAATGTCGGCCAGCACGGTGGGCGCATAGTAATTGCCGGGCCCATCAATGCGTTTGCCGCCCATGACTAGGCGTGCGCCGGCGGCGACGCTCCGGTCCACTTGCATCGCGACATCGTCGCGGATTTTCGGCGTCGCGAGCGGACCGACGTCGGTTTTGGGATCCATCGGGTCGCCGATCACGAGCGCTTGCATCCCGGCGACGAAGCGGTGCTCGAATTCGGCGGCGATGTCCCGATGCACGATGAAGCGCTTGGCCGCGATGCAGGATTCGCCGTTGTTCACCATGCGCGCCTTGACGGCGACTTTCGCTGCTTTGTCGAGATCGGCCGACGGCATCACGATGAAGGGATCGCTGCCGCCCAATTCGAGCACCGTCTTCTTGATCATCTTTCCGGCGACGCTGGCGACTTCACTGCCCGCCTGCTCGCTGCCGGTGAGCGTGACGGCGGCGATGCGCGGATCACGGATGACATCGCCGACGCGCGAGGACGCGATGAGCAGCGTTTGGAATTCGTCGCAGTCGAAGCCGGCGCGGCGCAGCACGTCTGCGATGGCGAGCGCGCAGCGCGGCACGTTGGAGGCATGTTTGAGCACCGCGACATTGCCGGCCATGAGCGCCGGCGCGGCAAAGCGGAACACCTGCCAGAACGGAAAATTCCACGGCATGACCGCGAGCACGGCGCCTAACGGTTGACAGGCGATGTAGCTGCGTGACGCCTCGGTTTTCACGTCTTCGTCGGCGAGCAGCGCCTGGGCGTGCTCGGCATAGTGGCGGCAGACCCACGCGCACTTGGCGGCTTCCTCGGCCGCGCTGCGCAGCGGTTTGCCCATCTCGAGCGTCATGACGGCGCCGAGGTCATTCTTTTCGCTCTCGAGGATTTCGGCAGCGCGCGTCATGCGGCGCGCTCGTTCGGCGAAGCTGGTCAGGCGGTGGTGCTCGAAGGCTCGTGCGGCACGCTCGAGACAGGCATCGAGCTCGGCGTCGGTGAGCTCGTCGAACTCGTCGAGCGTTTGTCCGGTGGCAGGGTTGATCGATTTCATGGTGGGCGCGTGGTGGTGCGTCGAAAGGTCGCGAGCGGGTCTCACGGCTGCGGCGGATCATCCGCATGAGGCGTTCCGGCGGTCTCGCTGCCGGCGAGTCGGTCGCGCGTCAAGCGTTCGCTTGCGTGGCGGCGCCACGCTTCAATGCGCTTATGGTCGCCGGACATGAGGACGTCGGGCACGGCGAAGCCGCGAAAGATGGCGGGTCGCGTGTAACTTGGCGCGCTCAAGCCACCGGTCCAGTGGGAGTCGGTGCGTGCGCTGTCCATGTCCGACATCGCGCCTTCGAGGAGTCGGACGGTTGCATCGACGATGACGAGGGCGGCGGGCTCACCGCCGCTCAGGACGTAGTCGCCGATGGAGATTTCTTCGGTGGCGAGATGGTCGGCGACGCGTTGGTCGACGTCCTTGTAGTGGCCGCAGAGGATCGTGAGGGTGTCGCCGGCGGCGTAGCGTACGGCATCGGCGTGCGTGAAGGCGCGGCCGCGGGCGGAGACGAGGACGACGGGTCCGGTGGCGTCGAGCGATTCGACGGCCTCGAAGAACGGCTCCGGTTTCATGACCATGCCGGGTCCGCCGCCGAAGGGGTAGTCGTCGACGGTGCGGTGGCGATCGTGGGTGAAGTCGCGGAGGTCGATGAGGCGGTAGGCGGCGGCACCGGCGGCGGCGGCGCGGGCGGGGATGCTCAGGCCTAACGGTGCGGCGAAGAACTCCGGAAAGATGGTGACGATGTTGACCTGGAGCGTCATTCGAACAATCCGGTGGGCGGGACGGCGACGATGCGGCGCGCGGCGCGGTCGACGTGGCGGACGAACTCGGCGTGGAACGGCAGCAGCGCGCTCCGCGCGCCGTCGGTGATCTCGAGGGCCAGGCCCTGGGGCAGCTCGAGGACGCCGGCCACGGTGCCTAACGACTCGCCGGACGGCAGCTCGACGCGCATGCCGGGCAGCTCGTGGACGTAGACCTGGCCGGCGCCGGGCGGCTCGAGGTCGCGGGCGTCGGCGAGCAGGTAGCGGTCGCGCCAGCGCTCGGCTTCGCTGCGGTCGGCGATGCCGTCGAACTGGACGATGAGGGATCCGTCCGGCTGGGGGCGCACGGTGTGGACGGTGAGGGTGCGGCCGGCGGGGTCGGGATCTCCGTTAGGCGTGCCGACGACGAGCCGACGGCCGGCCGCGAACACCGCGTCCGGCGCGTCGGTCATGGGCTCGACGACCAGGGCCCCGCGAATGCCGTGTGCCTTGCGCAGCCGCCCGACCACGAGGAGCTCGGGAGCGGGCGCGCCCACGTCACTCCGTCTCGGGCACCGGCACGGCGCTGCCCTGGCGCCGGGCAGCGACACGTTTTTCGTGGCGCGCCTTGAGCAGGCCGGCCTTGCGCAGCAGCGAGCGCACGGTGTCGCTGGGCAGGGCGCCTACGCCTAACCAGTAGTCGGCACGCTCGGTCTGCAGCTGCAGCGGCGACTCGCTCTGGCGCGGGTTGTAGCTGCCGATCATCTCGATGAAGCGGCCGTCGCGCGGGCTGCGCGAGTCGGTGACGACGATCCGGTACACGGGTTGTTTTTTCCGCCCAACGCGGCGGAGGCGAATCCTGACGGCCATGGTGCCTGCTCCTTCGAGACTTGGGTGATCACTCCACCGGGCTCATCGCGTGTCCGGCAGATCCGGACCGCACCCGGGGCCTAACGCCTAACGACCGAACGCCATGCCTGGCGGCCGGCCTTCCTTCTGCATCCGCTTCATCGCCTTCTGCATGTCGCGGAACTGGTCCAGCAAGCGGTTCACTTCGCTGATCGGCCGGCCGGCGCCCTTGGCGATGCGCGCGCGCCGCGAGCCGTTGATGATCCCGGGTGTCTTGCGCTCGGCTTTCGTCATCGAGAGCACGATCGCTTCGGCGTGCTTGAGCCGCTTGGGATCGAGCTTTGCCTGCTTGAGCATTTTCGCGTTGACCCCCGGCAGCAGCTTGAGCAGCCCTTCCAGAGGTCCGAGACGCTGAATCTGCTTCATGCTGGCGAGAAAGTCCTCGAGATCGAAGCCTTCCCGGCGCACTTTCTTCTCGAGGCGCTTCGCTTCTTCGGCATCGAAGGACTCCTGCGCCTTCTCGACGAAGGTAACGATGTCGCCCATCTGGAGGATGCGCCCGGCCATGCGGTCGGGGTAGAAGTCCTCGAGCGCGTCCGTTTTTTCGCCGAGCCCGATGAATTTGATGGGCTTCTTGATGACGCCGAAGATGGACAGTGCCGCGCCGCCGCGCGCGTCGCCGTCCATCTTCGTGAGCACGACGCCGGTGATACCGAGCGTGTCATTGAACCCTTTGGCGATGCGGACGGCGTCCTGACCTGTCATGCCGTCGGCGACGAGGAGAATCTCATCCGGGTGCAGCGCATCTTTGAGGCGCGACAGCTCGCGCATCATGTCGTCGTCGATCTGCAGGCGGCCGGCGGTGTCGATGATGACCACGCGTTCGCGCGCGCGGCGGGCGTCGTCGACGCCTTTCTTGGCGATCTTGACGACGTCGTTGGTCGAGCGGTCGACGGTGACAGGCGCACCGATCTGCGCGGCCAGGGTCTCGAGCTGGTCGATGGCGGCCGGCCGATAAACGTCGGCGGCGACCAACCGGGTTGGGCGGCCTTCGCCGGCGAGGCGGCGGGCGAGCTTGGCGGCGGTGGTCGTTTTTCCGGAGCCTTGCAGCCCGACCATGAGCACGACGGTGGGCGGCACGGTGCTCATGCGGAGGCCTTCGCGCTGTTCGCCCAACATTGCGGTCAGCTCGTCGTGGACGATCTTGACGAGTTGCTGTCCGGGCGAGACAGTGCGGAGGGCAGAGACGCCGACGGCTTTCTGCTCGACGCGCTCGAGGAATTCGCGGGTGAGTTGGAAGTTGACGTCGGCTTCGAGGAGGACGCGGCGGATCTCGCGCAGACCTTCCTTGATGTCGGCTTCCGACAGGACGCCGCGGCCGCGCAGGCGCGTGAACACGGCGTCCAGCTTGTCACTTAGCTCGTCAAACATAGCCGTGAAAGATAGATCGACGTATCATTGAGTTCAACGACGCCGCGATGATCGAGGCCCTGGATCGTGCCCCACCGCGGCGCCGGCCGGATCCCGGCAAGCACTCGTCGTTTTCTTCGCCGTTTCCCCCTCACTCCACCGAAATGGCTCGCGCACAGCGTAAGGAAGAGATTCTTCGCTCGGAGCTCCCGCCGACGTTGCCGCTCATGGCGCTTCGGTCGACGATCGTCTATCCGCTGGGCACCATCGCCGTGCAGATGGGCGCGCCGGAGAACCTGTCCATCATCCGGTCCAACGATGAGCCCGGACTCATCGTGGGACTGCTCGTGGCGACGGGCGATCACGACGAACCGATCAACGCCGACGCATTCGTCGGCCGGGTGGGCGTCGCGGCGCGCGTGCACGAGCGCATCAATCTGCCCGGCGACACGATTCAAATCACCCTTCAGGGACTCCGGCGCATCGTGGTCGAGTCGGTGGTGTCGCGCGAGCCGTATCCGGTGGCCGTGATCAAGCCGGCCAAGGAAACGCCGCTGGATCCGATCGAGGGCGAGGAGCTGATGGCGCGCCTCGTGGCCGCGGCCGAGACGCTGGCCGAGCTGGTGGATCGCATCCCGGACGAGGTGCCGGCGATTCTCAAGATGAACATGTCCGACCCGGGGCGGTTCGCCGACCTCGCAGCGACGAACATGAATCTGCGCATCTCGGAGAAGGACGAGGTGTTGCAGCGGCTGGACATCGGCGACCGCATCCGGTTCGTGTTAGGCCGTCTCGAGCGCGAAGTCGCCCGGGCGCGCGTGATGGAGGACATCAAGCGGCAGACCGAGGTGAAGATCGAGCAGCACCAGCGCGAGTTCTACCTGCGCCAGCAGCTGCGCGCGATCCAGGCGGAGTTGGGCGAAGCCGACCCGGGCGAGAAAGATGCGATCGACATCCTCAAGAAAATCGAAGACGCCCAACTTCCCGAGAAGGCGGCGCACGAGGCGCGGCGCGAGACCGAGCGCCTGCGCATGTTGTCGCCGGCATCGAGCGAGTATCAGGTGATCCGGACGTACCTCGACTGGCTGCTCTCGCTGCCGTGGACCGTGACGTCGGGCGCCGACACGATCACCCTGCAGAAGGTGCAGGAGGCACTGGATGCCAAGCACTACGGGTTGAGCGAAGCCAAGGAGCGCATCCGCGAATACCTCGCCGTGCGGCAGCTGCGGGGCGGCGATCCGCACGGTCCGATTCTCTGCTTCGTCGGGCCGCCGGGTACGGGCAAGACGTCGTTAGGCGAAGCGATCGCGTCATCCATCGGCCGCGCCTTCTACCGGATTTCGGTGGGCGGTGTGCGCGACGAAGCGGAGATTCGCGGACACCGGCGCACGTACGTGGGCGCGATGCCCGGCCTGCTGATCCAGGCGCTGCGCCGCGTGGCCGTGCGCGACCCCGTCCTCATGATCGACGAGATCGACAAGATGACGTCGGGCGGCATGGCCGGCGATCCGACGGCGGCGATGCTCGAGGTACTGGATCCGTCGCAGAATCACGGGTTCGTAGACCATTACGTCAACCTGCCGTTCGATCTTTCCTCCGTGTTGTTCATCTGCACGGCGAACAACCTGTTCGACATTCCGGCGCCGCTGCGCGACCGCATGGAGGTCATCCGGATCGCGGGCTACACGATCGAGGAGAAGGTCGAGATCGCGTGGCGCTATCTGCTGCCGAAGCTGTTCGAGGAGCACGGCATCAGCGACAAGGAGCTGCAGTTCACCGACGAAGTGCTGGGGTTCATCTCGAGCGGCTACTCGCGCGAGGCGGGGCTGCGCGGCTTCTCGCGCAACATCTCGGCGATCATGCGCAAGCGCGCCTTACGGAAGGCCGAGGGCGAGGAAGGCGCGTGGGTGGTGGACACGGGGAAGGTCGAGGAGCTGTTGGGCGTGCCGCGGTACGCGCGCGAAGAGGCGGAGAAGGAGCCGGAAGTGGGCACGGTGACGGGTCTCGCATGGACGGCCACCGGCGGCGATCTCATGACCATCGAGGCGCTCAAGATGCCGGGCACGGGCCGGTTGATCGTGACCGGCCAGTTAGGCGACGTGATGCGCGAGTCCGTGGACGCGGCGTATTCGTACGTGCGGTCGCGCGCCAAGCAGCTCGACATCGATGAGAAGATGTTCCGCGAATTCGATCTGCACATCCATCTGCCCGCCGGCGCGGTGCCCAAAGACGGGCCGAGCGCGGGCATCACGGTGACGCTGGCCATCGCGAGCGCGCTGTCGGACCGTCCTGTGCGGCGCGACCTGGCGATGACCGGCGAGGTGACGCTCCGCGGCAAGGTGCTCGAGATCGGCGGCGTGAAGGAAAAAATGATGGCCGCCTATCGTGCGGGCCTGCGCGAAGTGATCCTGCCGAAACTGAACGAGAAGGACCTGCGGGATGTCCCGAACGAGATGCGCACGAACATGGCGTTCACGTTCGTCTCGACCATGGATGAGGTGTTCCGGCTGGCGCTGCTCGAGCCCGCCTCGGCGCAGCCGGCGGATCAGCCGGCGGCTCAGCCGGTGGCGGCGTCATCGGAGCGCGAAGCGGCTGAGCGGACGGTGGCGGTCGAGCGGCCGGCGGTGGGCGCGGCGCGCGCCTAACGGACAGTCAGCGCGTCGAATCGGCGGCCGGACACGGCCCCGTCGCCGGGCAGACGCTCACGTGCGCCTGGGCGGCGCGCACGACGTTCGGGGACTCGCCGGCGGGGAAATCGGTGTACAGCACGGCCGCATGGCCGGCCACCGTCCCGCCCCAGATCGTCACCGTGCGGTCGCCAGGCAGCTCGAACACCTTGCCTAACGGAGTGTCCTTGCCGGCCGGGTTCTTGAAACGGCGGGCGATGATGGCCTCGGCGTCGCTGCCGAATTCTCCCGCTTGAAAGGTCGTGTTCCAGAGCGTGAGCCATGCCACGCCGACCCCCGAGGGGAACTTGATCACCTCGTAGCGGTCCCCTGCCCAACCGGCGGCCACCCGCATCGACGAATTCTGATCCTGCAGGAACTGCATCAGGTAGATCCGCGTCTCGAATTCGCCGAGGTTGTCGTCGTACGTGACCTTGCCCGCGGCTGGCGCCGCGAAGGCGATGTTCAGCGGCGCCTGGCGCCGCGGAGAAAAGAACGAGCCGGTGTGCAGAATCTCCGACGTGGACGTCGGCATGTTCGCACCGTACGGCTGCTTGCCGGCCATGTGCAGCTCGAACTGCCGCACGAATTCGGCGCCGCTCAAATACGGAAAGATCAACGTCTCCTGGACGATCTCCGGCGCGGCGCGCATTTCGGCCATGCCTTGCATGCGACTGTCGCGAATCATGTCGCGCACGCGATCCCATCCACCCGGGAGCCCGGCGCCCGGACCGAGCGCCGCCTGAATGGGCACGAGCATCGCCTGACCCTCGATCACCGCCTTTGCCGCCTGGCTGCGATCGTTCTGACGCTTGACCTGGTTGATCGAATCCAGGTTCATGTACTGGTCTTGCAGCGCGTGCACCAGCTCGTGCTGGATCGTGACGCCGAGGAATTCGGGCGGCGCGCTGTCGACGACGTAGAGCACCTTGGTGTGCGGATCGTAAAACCCTTCGACCTGCTCCGTCAGCAGATTGATGAATAGCGACTTGAGATCGAGCGTGTCGGGAATGAGGCCTAACCGGCTGTAGAACGCCTGCTTGCCGGCCAGCTCCTGAGCGCTCTCGTCGGACGTGAACTGCGCCTCGAGGAAGTCGCGAACCTGCGCTCTGGTGCGCGTCTCGAGCACCGGCGGCCGCTTGAATTTGAGTCCGGTGCCGCGCTCGATGATGGGGATGTCCTCTGCCACCTGGCGCGCGTACGGCCCGTTCGTCGATGCCGCGTCGCTGTGCGAGCAGGCGCCGGCGGCGATCACGAGGGCCGCCGCCAGCGTCGAGCGCGCCGCCGTCAGGGCGTCCATTGCACGTCGAGTCCGGTGGCCACGGCGACCACGCGCGCGACGTCGTGTCCGCGCACGACGAGGCCGGCGTCGATCAGACGGCGCTGGAGCTCGGTCTCGAGCGCGGCGAGCCGCGAGCGCGCCGCCGGGACGACGCGCGGCCCGCGCTCCGGCGCCGGCGCGGACTGTCCGTTAGGCGGCTGCTGCGCCGACGCGCCGGCGGCCGCCGGCGCAGGCGTCGCGGCGCGCTGCCCAGTGAATGCGGCCTCGAGCTCCGCGCCGAAGCGCTCGAGCGCGGCGATGCCGCCGCGCGCCATCCGCTCGATCGGGTCGTCTACCGGCGTGCCATCCTCCATCACCGGGCTCGGCGCCGGACGCGGCGCCGCGACCACATCGCGCTCGGCCAGCCGCACCAGGTGGCGGCGCTCCACGATCATCGCCTCGAGATCGGTGGGATAGCGCGCGATGGCTTGCGTGTGCGCGCAGGCTTCATCGAGCGCGTCGATCGCACGGTCGGGGCGCGCGCGATCGGTGATGTACCTGTCCGTGAGCGCCACGCTTGCCATGAGCGCTTCTTCGGCGATCGCCACATTGTGGTGCCGCTCGAGCCGCTCTTTGCGCGCGTGCAGCACTTCGAGCGTCTGCTCCACCGACAGCTCGCGCACCGTGATTTTCTGGAAGCGCCGCTCGAGCGCCGGATCGCCGCGCACCCAGTGATCGTACTCGTCCTGTGTGGTCGCGCCGATCACGCGAAACTCGCCGCGGACGAGCGCCGGCTTGAGCATGTTCGCCGCATCCATCGCCGCGCCCATCGCGGTGCCCTGCCCGATCAGGTTGTGCAATTCATCGATGAACAGAATGATGTTCGGATCGGACGACGCCGCACTGACGATGTCGCGCAAGCGCTCCTCGTATTGGCCCCGATACATCGTACCGGCGAGCAGCGCGACGTGATCGAGCGCGAGCAGTTTGACCTGGCGCAGCGCGAGCGGCACGTCGCCCGATGCAATCCGTTGGGCGAGCCCCTCGGCGATGGCGGTCTTGCCGACGCCGGCCGGCCCGACTAACGCTGGGTTGTTCTTGCTCTGGCGCAACAGGATGTCGATGACGCGCGCGATTTCGTCGTCGCGGCAGCGCACGGTCTCGAGGCGGCCGGCACGAGCCTCCGCCGTCAAATCGCGTGTGGTGCGCGCGAGCGCCTGATCATCAGAGCCGAGCACGTCGCCGAGCATTAGAGTCCCGTGAGTCCTCGATACCAGTTGATGAGCGGACCGCCCCACAAAAGCGCGATCATGGCCGCCGGGGCCAGAAACACGCCGAATGGAACGAGCGGCGCGTCGAACTCCACACCGGCACGCCGGCTGCGCACGTACCCGATCGGAAACACCACCAACAAGAAAATGACCGCGCCCAGCGCGGCACCGAAAAATACCGTGAGGAACGTGCGCCCGATGCCCAAATGCGCACCCACCATTGCCATGAGCGTCACGTCGCCAAATCCCATCGCTTCCTTCTTGAACGCCATCTCGCCCAGCCATCCGGCGATGGCGATCACGCCCGCGCCGACACACGCCCCTATCGCTGAATCATACAGGTTGGCGAACACCGAAGTTTCGCGCATCACGGCGGCTGCAATGGCCATCACCAGCGCCCAGACCACCCCGAACGCCGTGAACCCATCGGGGATGACATACGCCGTCGCATCGGTGAGCATGATGCCGAGCAGGATCGTGCCGAATACCGCGACGCGAAGCGCCGTGAGCGTGGGGCCGAATTCGAGCAGCGCGGCCAGCCAGCCCAACGCAACCACCAGCTCGACCAACGGATACACGGCGGAGATCGGTTGCTTGCAGCCGCGGCACTTTGCCCGCAGCAGCAGCCAGCTCACTATCGGAATGTTTTCCCACCACGTGATCTGGTGCCCGCACCGCGGACAGCGGGAGCGCGGACTCACCACCGACAGCTCTTTCGGCCACCTCGCGACGCACACGTTGAGGAAGGAGCCGAAGATGGCGCCAAGCACGAAGGCGGAAACGCCCGACAAGACCGAAACACCGGCGGCGGAGCCTTGAATCACGGACGGAGTTGGTAGAGGAGAATGCCCGCTGCGACGGCAACGTTGAGCGACTCGACGTCCGCGGAAATCGGAATGGCGACGCGCCGGTCGGCGCGCGCGCGCGTCTGGTTCGAGAGACCCGCGCCTTCGTTGCCGACGACAAGCGCCATCGCGCGCTCGCCCCGTACCTGATCGACGGGCTCACCCGAAGCATCCGCGGCCCAACATTGCAGGTGTTGCGTGGTCCGTAAGGCGTCGAATGCGTCCCAGTCGCACGCGAGCGCCTGGTGCCTGAACAGCGCGCCCATTGCGCTACGGACGACTTTGGCATTCCACAGGTCAACCGTGTCAGGCATGGCGAGCGTGGCGTCGACGCCGAACGCGGCAGCGGTTCGGAGCAGGGTGCCGACGTTGCCGGGATCCTGTACGCCATCCAGGACCAGCACGCGAGGGCGGTGGGTGAACGTCAGCGCTGACACATCGCGCTCGGGAATCTGGCCAATGGCGAGGACGCCTTGAGGAGCATCGGTGCTGGATGCGCTCGCAAAGTCCGTTTGGCTGACGTCGAGGATTGTCACGCTCGCGGCGCGCATCGACTCGAGGAGCGCGGCACCGCGCGGCGTCGCGCCGAGTGCCGGCGAGACGAGCGCACCGTCCACCGTGAGAGGTGAGCGCAATAATTCCTCGACGCTTCGGATGCCCTCGGCGACAAACCGCGTTTGGCGCTCGCGCGCCCGACGGCGCTTCAGGTCCCGCGCGATGCTAAGCAGCTTCACCTTCGTGACTTGTGAAGCGGGCGGAACGGCTCTTGCCCAGGCACCGGATGGATTCGAATTGGGGGCATGCCATGCGGCGAGTGATACGCGGCGGATTGTGTGTGCTGCTCTGCGGTTGCGCGACGATGTCGACGCAGCAGGAAGTTCAGATGGGCCAGCAGCAGTCGGCGGAGATCAACAAACAGCTCCCGATCATCCAGGACGCCGAGGTCAACCGGTATGTGAATACGCTCGGCGATTCCATTGCGAAGCTATCGGACAATCGGAACCTGGAGTGGCATTTCTACGTGGTGAATAGCCCGGAAGTGAACGCGTTCGCCGTTCCCGGCGGGTACATCTACGTGAACAGGGGACTGATCGAGCAGGCGGACAAGATGGACGAGCTGGCAG
The DNA here is from genome assembly GCA_036273715.1 of Gemmatimonadaceae bacterium. Taxonomy (NCBI): domain Bacteria; kingdom Pseudomonadati; phylum Gemmatimonadota; class Gemmatimonadia; order Gemmatimonadales; family Gemmatimonadaceae; species Gemmatimonadaceae bacterium. The sequence continues at coordinate 166,910 of DASUHB010000033.1, read as the reverse complement.
GGGTATTGGGCCATGAGATCGGCCACGTGATTCACCGTCACTCGGTGAAGCTAATGCAGAAGGAGGAAGGCGCCAGCGTTGGATTGGCCGTGGGCTGCATCCTGACCAACGTCTGCAAGGATCCGACGACGGGCGCGGCGATCAACGTCGCCGGAACCGCGGTGTTCGCAAAGTTCAGCCGGGAAGACGAGCAGCAGGCAGACGAGAGCGCCGTGACGTACGTGACGCGTGCGGGCATCGATCCGCATGGGCTGCCGGAGATGTTTCAGAAGATGCTGTCGGAGCAGAAGTCGAATCCGTCGGCCGTGGAAAACTGGTTCGCGGATCACCCGAGCGACCAGAGCCGCATCGCGGATACCCAGCGGCTCATCGACAAAATCGATCCCTCGGTGCTCAAAGGCCTAACGCAAGACACGCAGGCGTTCCACGATTTTCAGAACCGGGTGAAGGGACTGCCCAAGCCTTAGACCACGCGCGCCGCCTTGCGCGTCGCGAGCGCTTCGCCGGCGCGCACCAGGAGCTCCTCGATGGGCGGCACGGCATGCGGCTCGAATCGCACGACGCCCATGGTGAGCGACAGCGCGTAGGCACGATCCCGTTGGGCGGCGTTCTGGCGCCCGACGCAGGCCCGGAGGCGGGGCGCGACGGCGTGCAGCGCGTCGTCGGTGGCATCGAGCACGAGCGTCGCGAAGTCATCGCCCGCCAGGCGGCACACCACATCCGATGCGCGAAACGTGCTGCGCAGCGCACTCGCCGCGGCGACGATCGCGCGGTCGCCCTCATCGCGGCCGAATCGCTCGTTGATATCGCGCAGCCGATCGATGTCGACGACAGCCAGCATGAGCCCACGCATGCGGTGGGCGAGCTTGAGATGGTGCTCGCAGAGCGCGAGAAAGCCGCGCCGATTGTAGAGGCCGGTCAGCTCGTCGCTCAATGCGAGCTGGCGCAGCGTGGCTTGCAGGCGATGCCGCTCGATGGCGTAGCGGAGAACGCGGCGGAGGTCGCCGGCATCGAGTTGGTCGCGGGTGACAACATCCTGCGCTCCGGCTTCGGCAGCCCGCAGGCCGATCGATTCGCTGGAGGTGCCGGGAGGCGCGAGCATCACCACGGGGATGTCCGGCGCCTCGAAGCGCGCCCGGCGTACGGTGTCGAGACCGGCGTCTTCGGATCCGGTGACATCGAGGACGAGCACGTCGACTCCGCCGCGCGCCAATCTGGAGATACCCTCCGCCGGCGCGAGAGGCGGTTGGAGCACCTCGAATCCAGGCGTGAGCGAATCGGCCGGCTCGAGGCGCTGCGTCAGCGCCTGTGCTCCGTCGAGCCGGTCGGCGATGATCAGGACGTTGGTGCGGGGCGTATTCATGGCGAACTCGGTGGCGTGCCGTGGTTAGGACGACGAGTAACTGCCTGATCTGGTTGACGGTCGAGCGGGAGGCATCGTCACGCGGCCGGTTGTTGGGTGTCCGGGCGCGGCGCATCATACGCCATGCGGATCGTGCTCACGATAGCGGGCTCGGACTCGGGCGGCGGGGCCGGCATTCAGGCGGACCTCAAGACCTTTCACCGGTTCGGCGTTTTCGGGACGTCGGCCATCACCGCGGTGACGGCGCAGAACACCGAGGGCGTACGGGAGTGGATGGCGCTGCCGGCGGCGCTGGTTGCGGCGCAGATCGAGGCGGTGGCGACGGACCTGCGTCCGGATGCGGTCAAGAGCGGGATGTTAGGCACGGCGGCCGTGATCGCGGCAGCGGCCGCGTCGATCACGGCGCATGCGCTGCACCCTTACGTGCTCGATCCGGTGATGGTGGCATCCTCCGGCGACGCGCTGCTCGAGCGGGACGCCGTCGGCGTGCTGCGGTCGGCGTTGCTGCCGGTCTGCGATCTCATCACGCCTAACATAGAAGAGGCAATGGTGCTGACGGGCGAGGGGGTGGCGAGCGTGTCCGACCAGGAGCGGGCGGCGCGCCGGCTGGTGGAGGAAGGCGCGCCGGCCGCGCTGGTGAAGGGGGGCCATGCCGCCGGCGCCGAGGTGGCGGACGTGTTGTTCGACGGCGCGCGGGGTGTCGTGCGTGTGTTCCGCCACCGGCGGATCGATTCGCGGCACACCCACGGGACCGGCTGCACGTTGTCGGCGGCCATCGCCGCGCACCTTGCGTTAGGCGTGCCGCTCGAGCGGGCGGTGGAGACGTCGCTCGACTTCGTGCACCGCGCGATTGCCGGCGCGCCCGGCCTCGGCGCCGGACGGGGGCCGCTCAACCACTTCGCCTAACGGCTGGCCGCCGCCCGGACGACGAAGGCGCGGACGAGGCGTTCGACATCGCCCGCGGCGCGGGCGGCGGCGGATAAAACCTCGTCGTGGTCGAGCGGCGCGCCGCCGCGTCCCGCCGCGAGGTTGGTGATGAGCGAAACGCCCGCCACGCGCATGCCGAGGGCGCGGGCCGCGATCACCTCCGGGACGGTGGACATGCCGACGGCGTCGGCGCCCATCCACTCGAGCATGCGGATTTCGGCGGGCGTCTCGTACGATGGGCCGAGCACCGCGGCGTACACGCCTTCGACGACCGCGATGCGCGCGTGTGCGGCCGCGCCGCGCAGCACCGCGACGAACTCCGCGTCGTACGGCGCAGACATGTCGGGGAACCGCGTTTCGTGCCGGGCCACGGGACCGGCGAGCGGGTTGCGGCACATGAGATTGATGTGATCGCGGATGATCATCAGGTGGCCCGGCCGGAGCGCGGGGCGGATGCCGCCCGCGGCGTTGCTCACGAAGAGCGACCGCGCGCCTAACGCATAGGCGATGCGCACCGGCAGCGCGGCCACGGCCGGCTCGTGGCCTTCGTACAGGTGCGAGCGCCCCGCGAACGCGAGCACCTGCACGCCGTCGAGCGAGCCGGCGATGATGCGGCCGTCGTGCCCCTCGACGCGGGCCGATGGAAACCCCGGCACGTCTCCGACGGGCAGGTCGAAGACCGCATCGATCCGGCGCGCGAGCCCGCCGAGGCCGGAACCAAGAATGAGCGCGAGCCTGGGCGCGAAATCGCCGAGGCCGGCGCCTAACGCGGCGGCAGCGCGGTCGACTGCGGCGGCGGCGCCGGCCGGGGATGTCACGGACACGCCGCCAGCCGCGCGATCTCGCGATCGGCGTCGGCGAGCATTGCGTCCCGTTCGGCCGCCGGCATGAACGCGCTCGCGAACCCGTTGCGCGCGATGGCCGCGAGCTCGGCGAAGGTGAAGTCGAGATGCCGCGCCGCGTGCATGTATTCGTCGGTGAGTGTGGTGCCGCTCATGAGACGGTTGTCGGTGTTGAGCACCACGAGGAGGCCGCGGTCGAAGTACTGTCGGACCGGATGCGCATCGTAGCTCTCCACGGCGCGCGTCTGGACGTTGCTCGTGATGCACACTTCGAGCGCGATGCGCCGCTCGTTTACGACGCGCGTGAGGCCTTCATCTTCGATGAGGCGGGTGGCGTGACCGAGCCGGTCGGCGCCGCAGTCGTGCACCGCTTGCCTTACGGAGCCCGGACCGTCACCCTCGCCGGCGTGCACGGTGCACGCGAGGCCGTGCTCGCGCGCCAGCGCGAAGGCCGCGGCGTGGTCGCGAGCCGGGTGGTCGCGCTCGGCGCCGGCGAGGTCGAAGCCCACCACGCCGCGATCGCGGTAGGCCACCGCGAGTCGTGCCAGCTCGAGCGACACGTCGGGCGAGAGCTGGCGCAGGCCGCAAATGATGATGCGGCCGCGCGTGCCGTGGTCGCGCTCGCCGCGCGCGATGCCGCGCAGGGTGGCGTCTACCGTTTCGCCTAACGACAGGCCGGCGCGCGTGTTGAGCACCGGCGCGTACCGCATCTCGATGTAGCGGACGCCGTCGCGCGCCGCGTCTTCGACGAGCTCGTAGGCGACGCGCTCGAGCGCGTCCGCGTGCTGCAACACGGAGAGCGTGGTGCCGAACCGCGCCAGATAATCCTCCAGGTTGTGCGCATCGCGCACCACCATGTGTTCGGCCAACGCGTCTGCGCCCGCGGCCGGCATCGGCTGCTTGTATTCTCGGCCCAATTCGAGGAGCGTCGATGGCCTGATGCTGCCATCGAGGTGACAATGCAGCTCCGCCTTGGGCAGTGCTCGAAGCAGGTCGCTGGTTATGGCCGGCACGTCAGTGGAGCAGGTCCGCATCGTCGTCGTCGCGATCGCGCACGGCAACGACGCGGAGAATGGCGCCCGCGTAGAGGGGCGACCCGGGCGGAAGGGCGAGACCGCGGCTGTCGGTGAGGGCGCGCGTGCCCTGCTCGATGGCGGCGGCAGCGTCGGAGTCCCATGCCCGCACCGCATCGAGGGCGGCGGCCGGGGCAGCGACATCCAATTTGGCGCCGTTGACGAAGACGGTGAAGCGGTCGGTCATGGTTGCGAGATCGTGATGCGCCTATCGTTAGGCGCGACGACGGGTTGGGTGCGCGATCGCAGGTAGGCCACCAGCGCGTCGAGGTCATCGACCGAGAGCGTCTCGTCGCCGGTTGCCGCCTCCGTCAGGATTCGTCCCTCGGCGCCGGTGGCCATGAAGTCGTTGAGGACGATCGTGTATGGCGCGTCGTCGCGCAACTCGCCGCCGCCGCTGAGGCGCGCGGACACGAGGCGCGGCGCACGGTCGGCGCGCGAGCGGTCGAAGGCCAGCGCGATGCCGGACACGTGAGCGGTGGGTACCCCGTCCGTGCCGACGATGGTCGCGAGGTAGGCGCGGAGCGCGCGACCGGGGACGGTCAGGCGGCGCAGCGCGTTGGCGAACGGCTGGACGGCAAAGAGCGCGCCCCACGTGGCGTCGCCGGCGGCGACGCGCTGGCGTATCCCGCCGTTGTTGACGGCCGCGACATCCGCCTTCCCGGCCCACCGTTGGGCATCGGCGATGAGGTTGCCTAACGGATATTGCGGGCCGGCGCGCTCGAGGGCGCGGGCGAATCGCGCGACCCTGCGGCGCTCGAGGCCGGCCACGCGGGCGTCCGCCGCGCGGACGATGGAGTCGATCGGCGGCGGGTCGCCATCCGTCGCCGACTCGAGCACCGCCTGCGACAGCACCGAGTCGCGCGCGGCGGTCGGCGCGATGGCGAGATCGAGCACGGCCACGGCGCGGCCCGACGCCCGCGCCTGCACGATGGGCACGCGGTCCACGCGGGTGTCGACCAGCGTGTGTGTGTGGCCGGAGATGATGGCGTTCACCGGCTCCGTTAGGCGCTTGGCCAGGTCGATGGCCGGGCCGTGGCAGGTTCCGTCGTCGCAGAAGGCGCCGCTGTGCGCGAGTACGATCACGGCATCCACGCCGCGCGCACGCAGCGACCGCGCGAGCGAGTCGATGATCGGCGCCGGGTCGTCGAAACGCAGGCCGCGCACCCGCGAGGACATGATGCTGTGATAGGTCTCGGGGCCGATCACGCCGATAATGCCGATGCGCAGCCCACCGCGATCGAGAATGGTATCGTCCCGCGCCCACGACGGAAGGCGGCCGCGACGATCACGCACATTGGCGGCGAGGATCCCGAACCTCGCCTCGCGCATTCGAGCTCGCAGGGTGTCGATGCCCCAATCGAACTCGTGGTTGCCGACGGCCGTCGCGGCATAGCCGAGCGCGTTGTACAGGGCCACGACCGGCGCGCCGTGGGCGAGATTGGACGCCGCCGAGCCCTGGAACAGATCGCCCGCATCGACCAGCAGCGTGGCGCAGTTAGGCGGTGCACAACCGCGCGCCGCGCGTGCGATCGTTGCCGCCATGGCGTCGGCGCCGCCGCGCAGGGCGCCGCCGGACACCGAGATCGGATCGAGCGCCCCGTGGAAATCGTTGGTTGCGATCACACGGAGGCGCACGTATCGCGGGATCGAATCCGCCGTCAGTGCGATGCCGGCCGGAACGCGTCGCGCGCCAGGCCGTTGGGCCCGCACGGCGACAGGCCAGGTCAGCGCAAGCAGCACGAGGCCACTCTCGAGTAACGCCCGCATGGCGTTGAACTTAACGAGCGACCCCGACCGCACGACACCTGCCGCGACCGATCTGGCGCGCCGCGAGCAATCCAACGATTCTTCGATACATCTCCGTGACACAGCGGCCACTTTTCGCCGGCCCGCGCGTCGACCAGCATTCAAGTCGAGCGAACGATGAACTCGTTGGTCGTTGGAATTGCGGGCGGCTCCGGCTCCGGGAAATCCACGCTGGCGCGGCACGTCGCCGCGGCGATGTCGCCGGTGCGGGTCGTCATGCTGGACATGGATGCCTACTACCGCAACTTCACGCATCTGTCGGATGAGGAACGGCGGCGCCTCAACTGGGACCACCCGGATGCGTTCGATCTCGAGCTGCTGGCGCGGCATATCGGAGATCTCGCGGTGGGGCGCAGCATCGACAAACCGGTGTATGATTTCGTGAGGCACCTCCGCAAGCGCGAGACCGTCGCCGTACATCCGGCGCCCGCGATCATCATCGATGGCATTCTGCTGCTGGCTGACTCGCGCATTCGCGAGCGGTGTGATGTCAAGGTCTTCGTCGATGCCGACGCGGATGTGCGTCTCATTCGCCGTATCCGCCGCGACATGCACGAACGGGGGCGGCCGATCGATGAGATTCTCGAGCAATACGAGACGACGGTGCGCCCGATGCACGAGGAATTCGTGGAACCGTCCAAGCGCTACGCCGACCTGATCGTGCCACACGCACGTGACAACGTTCTCGCGGTGGAGATGATCGTGGCCAAGATCCAGGAGTGCCTCCGGACGGAGGATGCGGTGCAATGACCGCCGCCGCCGTCACACCCGCCTCGGGTGAACGCGTGCTCGTCGTGGACGACGAGCCGGACATCGTTGGACTCGTCGCGTATCATCTCGCCAAGACGGGGTACCGCGTGTCGACGGCATCGACGGGCGCCGATGCGCTCAGCATGGCGCGAGACGAGCATCCGGCGCTGATCGTGCTTGACCTGATGCTGCCCGGGATGTCGGGGTTCGAGGTGCTGGAGGAGCTGCGGGCATCGGAGAGCACACGGCACGTGGCGGTGTTGCTGCTCACGGCGCGCCGCGAGGAGGCGGACCGCATCCGCGGTCTTCTGTTAGGCGCAGACGACTATCTCACCAAGCCGTTCAGCCCGCAGGAATTGGTGTTGCGGGTCGGCGCGATTCTGCGCCGCGTGTCGGCTGCCGGCAATCCGGCGGCGGACCGGCTGGTGATCGGCCCGATCGCGATCGATCGTGCGGCGCACCGCGTGAGCGTGGATGCGCAGGACGTCGAGTTGACGCCCACGGAGTATCGCCTGCTCCTCACGCTCGCCGAGCGGCGCGGACGCGTGCAGGGCCGCTCGCACCTCCTCGAAACGGTGTGGGATGCGGCGCCAGACATCCAGACGCGCACCGTCGACATGCACGTTCAACGGCTGCGGGCGAAGCTTGGCGCGGCGTCGGATCTGATCGAGACGGTGCGCGGCTTCGGGTATCGGTTGCGCACACCCCGCGCGATCACGTGAGACTCGCGCGCCGTTTGTTCGCGGGCTTCGCGCTCGTGATCACGGTGCTCGCGATTCTCGTGGTCGTGATCAGCGGCCAGCGCCTGGCGCGAGAGCTCACGGCGCGGGAAACCGACCAACTGCGGCGGGAAGCGCAGCTGGTGGCGGCGGAGTGGGCCGCGCAGCCATCCGCGGATCAGGAAACGATGGCGCACACGGCGGGCGCCGCGCTCGGCCATCGCGTCACGCTGATCGCGCCCGACGGCCGGGTGATCGGCGACTCGGAGTTCGCCGACGACGCGCTGCCGCATCTCGAGAATCACGCGGCGCGGCCCGAGGTCGCGGCGGCGCGCGAACGGGGGACCGGGGTGGCGACGCGCGCGAGCCCATCGCGCGGCGACTCGGAGCTTTACGTGGCGGTGGCGGCACCGGTGGGCGTCGCGCGCGTGTCGGTGAGCACGGCACAGTTAGGCGACATCGTGGCGAGCGCGCGCGACGACGTGGTGCTCTCGGCCCTCATCGCGCTGGGCGCCGCGCTGGCGCTCACCTTCGCGTTCTCGCGCGCCGTGACGCAGCCGATCGTCGAGCTGCGCGACGTGGCGCGCTCGCTCGCCGCCGGGGATCTGGCGCGGCGGCCGTCGTTGAGCGCGCCGGGCGAAGTCGGTGAGTTGGGCACGGCGATGCACCGCATGGCCGAGCAACTGGCTGCGCGGCTGCGCGAGCTGCAGGCGGAGCAGGAGCTGCTCGCCGCGGCCATCGAGTCGCTGCACGAAGGCCTGCTGGCGGTGGATGCGCAGCGCCGGGTGGTGCGGCTCAACGACAGCGCCCGGCGCCTGCTGCGCGCGGATCGGCCGGTGCCGTTCTCGGTGGACCTCCTGCCGCGGGACGCGCTGTTGCGCGAAGCGTTGGGCGCTGCGTTAGGCGGGGAGCCGAGCGGCCCCAGCGAAACGGTGGTCTACGAGCGGACGCTCTCGATCACGGCTCGCCCGTTAGGCGACGGCGGGGCCGTGCTCGCGCTGCTCGACCTCACCGCCACCCGGCGGCTGGAATCGGTGCGCCGCGATTTCGTCGCCAACGTGTCGCACGAGCTCAAGACGCCGCTGACCGTCATCGGCGGGTTCGCCGAAACCATCGTCACCGATGACCTGCCGGCCGAGCAGCGCGCGCAGTTCGCCGAAGCGATTCGCGCCAACGCCGAGCGCATGCGGCGCATCGTCGATGACCTGCTCGATCTGTCGCGCATCGAATCCGGCGGATGGCGGCCGAACCCGACCCCCGTCGACGTCGCCGCGATCGCCGACGACATCTTCCACGCGACCCGCCGCACACATACCGACCACGCGGTCGCACTCGATGCGGCCATCGATCCGCGTGCGCCGACGGTGTACGCCGATCCCACTGCCCTGCACCAGATCGTCGCCAACCTCGTCGAGAACGCGGTCCGCTACACGCCCGCCGGCGGTTCTGTCACCGTGTTCACGACGCCGGCGAATGGCGGAGCGGGCACCTGGGTCGGCGTGCGCGACTCGGGAATCGGCATCGCGCCCGAGCATCTGCCGCGAATCTTCGAACGTTTCTATCGCGTGGACCCGGGCCGGTCGCGGGACGCGGGCGGCACAGGGTTAGGCCTGGCCATCGTGCGGCATCTGGTCGAAGCGCATGCCGGGCGCGTGGAAGCGGAGAGTGCGCCGGGTCGCGGCACGACGGTCCGCGCGCTGTTCCCCGCCGGCCCCGCCCACGCTGGTGAGTCCGACGCGGCGCGCGATCCACGCCGCCTCGCTGTGACGCGCCCGTGACTGGAGCGACGTCGCGAGGGTGATTCGTACCCCGCCTGCATTCACGAGCCGAAATCGGAGTGAATGGATGCTGAGCGCGCAGCGGCGCGGCACAATCCAGTCCCGAGCATTCCCTCTGCCACGTGCGCGACGCACGCGAGCGAGCACGCCGTGACCCGACCGTGACACGGTCACGATCGTTGCGTTACGCCGCGGACGCACCGTTCCACCCAACAACTCGAGAGGAGTGTTTCGTGACTGACAGGTTCACGCGTGCCGCAGCCCTGGGCCTCACTGCCGTTTCGATCGCCGCTGCGACCGCCATCGCGCAGGGCGCCGACCTGACCGGGGCCGGCAGCAGCTTCGCTTATCCGATCTACTCGAGATGGGCGTCGATCTACGCCGAGAAGACCGGAGTGAAAATCAATTATCAGTCGATCGGGTCGAGTGGCGGCATTCGCCAGCTGTCCGATGAAACCGTCGACTTCGGCGCATCGGATGGGCCGATGACCGATGAGCAGATGTCGAAGGCCAAGGGCGGCCCGATCCTGCACATTCCGACGGTGCTGGGCGCGGTGGCGATCACGTACAACCTGCCCGACATCCAACAGCCCTTGCGCCTAACCGGCCACGTGCTCGGCGACATCTATCTCGGCGAGGTCACGAAGTGGAACGACGCGTCGATCACCTCGCTCAATCCAGGCGTGAAGCTGCCCGGCTCGGACATCGTAGTTGTGCACCGTTCCGACGGCAGCGGCACGTCGTACATCTTCACCGACTATCTGTCGGCCGTGAATCCGGCGTGGGCGAGCGGCCCGGGCAGGGCGCAGTCGATCAACTGGCCGGTTGGGTTAGGCGGCAAGGGCAGCGAGGGCGTCACCGGCCAGGTGAAACAGACGCCGGGCGCGATCGGATACGTCGAGCTGTCGTATGCGAAAGAGAATCATCTGCCGACGGCGCTGATCAGGAACGCCGCCGGCCAGTGGGTTGCGCCGACCATCGAGGGGGTGACGGAAGCCGCCGCGGGCGCTGCGGCGAAGCTTCCGCCCAACACCGATTTCCGGATCTCGATCGTGAACGCGCCCGGGCGCGCCGCCTATCCGATTTCCTCGTTCACGTGGGTGCTGCTGTACAAGCGCCCGGTCGACCCAAAGAAGGGTAAACAGCTGGTCGACTTCCTCCGTTGGGCAATTCACGACGGCGAACGGGAAGCGCCGTCGCTCGACAATTCGCCGCTGCCGCCGTCGATGGTGGCCATGCTCGACAAGCGGCTGAACGAGGTCAACGTCGCGTCCAAGTAGCACTCACTTCGATCCCCGCACCTTCACTGTCGACGACAATCCATGCCCACGTTCCGCCCGTTGCTCGCCGCGGCCGCGGCGATGCTCCTCGCTGTGCCTCACGCACGCGCCCAACAGTATGCGAAGGATTCCACGAAGGCCGACACCGCCGCCACGAAGCCGAAGACGCCGGCGCTCGATTTCTCGGGGTGGCTCTTCGGCAACTACCAGGTCGAAACCGATGATGCGTCGCAGAAGGCCAACGGCGGCAGCCACGCCAACAAGTTCGACATCGAACGGGCGTACCTCACCTTCAAGATGCCAGCCGGGAAGCGGATGAGCGTTCGCATCACGACGGACATCCAACAGGGCCAGGGCGATCCGAACGCGTACCAGGGCTGGTTCGTGCGGCTCAAATACGGCTATCTGCAGTGGGAGTACGCGCTGCCCGACTCGAACGGATTCTCGGCGCTGGCGCGATTCGGCATGCTGCACACCGTCGTGATCGACCACGAGGAAGGCTTCTGGCCCCGCTGGGTCTCGAAGACGTCGCTCGACCGGCTGAGCTTTTTCTCCTCGGCGGACCTCGGCGCGGCGACGCAGCTGACGCTGCCGCACAAGTTAGGCGAAGTCTACGGCACGATCACCAACGGCGCAGGCTATCAGGCGCCCGAGGCGAACAGCTTCAAGGACTTCGCCCTGCGCGTGTCGCTCACGCCGTTCGGCCAGTCACACAGCTACTTCCAGACGCTGACGATCTCTCCCTGGGGCTACTTCGGGAACAACGCGAGCTCGTTCGTGAACGACCCGACGAATCCGATCTCGAGCGGCCTGGCAAAGAACCGCTACGGCGTGTTCGTCGGCATCAAGGACCGGCGGGCTCAGTTAGGCGGGGAATGGGCGGAGAAGAAGGATGATTCGGATGCCGGGAGCCCCGACGCGCTGGATCAGATCGTGACCACGACCACCGGCCGGTTGTACGATGGCTTCGCCGTGCTCCGGCCCTTGGAGTGGGGCAGCCATCACGGCCCGGTTCCGTCGATCGGCATTCTGGCCCGCTATGACCATTTCACGCCCAGCACGGCGGCGAGCGGATATCAGGAGTTCTGGGTCGGCGGCATTTTCTGGGACACGACGCCCAAGACTTCGTTCTCGCTCGACTACCAGAAGACCACGCCGAAGGGCGGCCTGTCCGGGAATCCGACGGAGCTGTGGTTCATCCACTGGCAGGTGCTGTTCTAGCTCGTCGGAGCGACACGCGCGCCGCCGTTAGGCGCCCGTACGTGATCCGGAATCACGAGACGGGCCGCTGCGGGGCCTCAGCGCGGGAACGTCGAGTTCCTGCTGGTCGGCGCAGCGGCCGGTTCGTGTGTGCCCTCCAGACGCGCGATGCGGAGCGCGCTCGACGCGTCCGTGACGATGTCGTTACAGCCCGTGTGCTGAACCGCGCGAGGGCGCCGCGCAGCTTTCTCTCGTGCACTTCACCCGGCACCGGTTTCCAGGAGCGCTGACATCGTGACCCTCCGCAGGACAGGCACAATTCCGTTCGTCGCCATGGCGCTGTGCGCGTGCGGCGGCGGGTCGCCAAGCCGCGCCGCCTCGGACAACGCGCCTAACGCAACGGCCGGCGCCGTCGATCTCACCGGCGCCGGTGCAACCTTCCCCTATCCGATTTACAGCAAGTGGTTCTCCGACTACGCGCACGAGACCGGCGTCCGGATCAACTACCAATCGATCGGCTCGGGCGGCGGTATCCGCCAGCTGAGCGAAGGGACGGTCGATTTCGGCGCATCCGACGCGCCAATGTCGGGCGACGAGCTGGCCAGGGCCAAATCGCCCGTGATGCACTTTCCGACGGTGATCGGCGCGGTTGCGGTGACGTACAACCTGCCGTCGATGGCGACGCCGATCCGCCTCACCGCCGACATCCTCGCCGACATGTTTTTCGGGCATATCACCACATGGAACGACAGCCGGATCAGAGCAGCGAATCCCGGCATCGCGCTGCCGGCCACCGACGTGCTGGTCGTCCACCGCGCCGAGGCCAGCGGTACGACGTACATCTTCTCCGATTATCTGTCGGCCGTTAGTCCGGAGTGGGCGCGCGCGCCGGGCAAAGGCAAAGAGCTGTCCTGGCCGGTTGGCATCGGTGCAAAGGGAAACGAAGGCGTGGCGGGCCAGGTGAAGCAGACACCGGGCGCCATCGCCTACGTCGAGCTCGCCTACGCCGAGCAGAACCATCTGCCGACGGCTCGGATCGAGAACGTCTCCGGCGCGTTCGTGGCGCCGTCGATGGAGTCGGCCACCGCCGCCGCGGCGGGCGTCCAAGAACACCTGCCTAACAACACCGACTACCGCATCTCCATCGTCAATGCGCCGGGTGCGGGCGCGTATCCGATCGCGTCGTTCACGTGGCTGCTCGTGTACCGCACGCAGCGGGACGCGACGAAGGCAAAAAAACTGAAAGATTTCCTGCACTGGTATCTGCACTCCGGGGAAGGCAGCGCGTCGTCGCTCGACTATGCACCGCTTCCGGATGCGATGCGGAAGCGGCTCGATGCGCGCGTCGACTCCATAGGCGGCGGCACATGAGCGCCGCCCCGATGTCGCCAGCGGTGCTGATGGCCGAGGGACCGGGTACGGTGGTCCGAATCCACGGCCGTCAGGTGGGTGATCGCGTGTACCGAGGAACGATCACGTTCTCCGCGGTGTGCGTGCCGTTGCTGGTGGCGCTGGTCGGCTGGGAAATCGCGGTGGCGGGCTGGCCTACGTTCCGGCACTTCGGTCTCTCGTTCCTCACGTCGAGCGACTGGGATCCGGTCAAAGAGCGCTTCGGGGCGGCGCCGGCGATCTGCGGCACGCTCGTCTCGTCCGCCATTGCGTTAGTCATTGCGACGCCGCTCGCCGTGGGGGTGTCGGTGTTCCTGTCGGAGTTGGCTCCGCGGTGGATGCGGCAGCCGGTCGGCTTTCTCGTCGATCTGCTGGCGGCGATCCCGAGCGTCGTGTACGGCCTCTGGGGCATCTTCGTCCTGTTGCCGCTGCTCCGCGATCCCGTCATGCCGTTCCTGCGCGACACGCTCGGCCTGGGGAAGACACCGTTCTTCAGCGGCCCGGCGTACGGACCGAGCATGCTGGCGGCCGGGCTCATCCTGGCGATCATGGTGCTGCCGTACATCGCCTCGGTGTCGCGCGAGGTGCTGCTCGCGGTGCCCCGCGCGCAGCGCGAAGCGGCGCTGGCGTTAGGCGCGACGCGATGGGAGACCATCTGGCGCGCCGTCGTGCCCTATGCCAGGTCCGGCATCATCGGCGGGATCATCCTCGGGCTGGGTAGAGCGTTAGGCGAGACCATGGCCGTGACGATGCTCATCGGCAACCGCCAGCAGATCTCGGCGTCGCTCCTCGCGCCCGGGTACACGATGGCGTCGCTCATCGCCAACGAGTTCAGCGAGGCGAGCAGCGACGCACACCTGTCAGCGCTGATGGCCGTCGGCTTCACGCTGCTCGTGATCACGATCATCGTCAACGCAGTCGCCCGGTGGCTGGTGTGGCGTGTCGGCGGCGGCGCCGCCTCGAAACCGCTGTGACCGCCGGCCTAATTCACACCCAACGGCCGAGCGCGCGGCAGCGGGCCGTGAGCGCCCGCGCACGCGGCAGACTCGCGCGGCGGCGCGCGGTGAACGCGATCATGCTCGCCGTGCTCGCGACTGCGGCGGTGGTCACCGTGCTGCCGCTCCTCTTCATCCTGGTTCATCTCGTCGCCAAGGGCGCCTCGTCGCTGAATCCGGCGTTCTTCACGCACATGCCCGAGCCCGTGGGCGAAGCGGGCGGCGGGATGGCAAATGCGATCGCCGGTACGCTCATCGTCATCGGACTCGCGTTGGCGTGCGGCCTCCCGGTTGGCGTGGGCGCGGGGCTGTATCTCGCCGAGCATCGCGGGATGTGGCTCGCCAACGGCGTGCGATTCCTGTCCGATGTGCTCAACGGGCTCCCGTCGATCGTGATGGGGATCTTCGCCTGGCAATTCCTCGTGCGGCCGGTGGGCCACTTCTCGGCGTTGTCCGGCGGCGTGGCGTTAGGCGCAATGATGATCCCGATGATCGCGCGGACCACCGAAGAGATGGTGCGCACCGTTCCACCATCGCTGCGCGAAGCCGCGCTCGCGTTGGGCTACGCGCACTGGCGCACCGGCGTCACCATCGTCCTGCGCACCGCGAGCGCCGGCATCGTGACCGGTGTGCTCGTTGCCCTGGCCCGCGTTGCCGGCGAAACCGCGCCGCTGCTCTTCACGGCGTTCGGCAATCAGTTCTGGTCCACATCGGTCACGCAGCCGATCGCGGCGCTACCCCTCCAGATCTTCAACTATGCGATCAGCCCCTACGACGACTGGCACCGGCTCGCCTGGGCGGGCGCCCTGGTCCTCATCGCGCTCATCCTCGTCATCAGTCTCATCGCCCGCGTTGCCACCCGGGCACGCTTCGACACCGGAAGCGGCGATTGACGTGAGACGCCAGATCGCCGGCTTGGCGGATGCGCGACCCGCGAGCGACGCCCCGGCGGCCGCGCCGGAGCGCACGCGCCTCGTCGCTCAGTCGCTGGATGCGTGGTTCGGCCCGATTCACGCCGTGCACGGCATCACGCTGCCGGTGCTCGAGGGCGGCGTGACGGCGATCATCGGCCCATCGGGCTGCGGCAAATCGACGTTTCTGCGCTGCCTCAACCGCATGCACGAGACGATGCCTAACGGACGCGTCTCCGGCCGCGTGCTGCTCGATGGACGCGACATCTACGACCGGGGCGTCAACGCGATCGCCGTGCGCATGCACATCGGCATGGTGTTCCAGCGCCCGACGCCCTTCCCCACCATGTCCATCCGCGACAACGTCGCCGCGGGACTCCGGGTGATGGATGCGCGAGTCTCGCGCCGCGAACGAGATGCCATCGTCGAGCGCGCACTCACACGCGCGGCGCTGTGGGACGAAGTCAAGGATCGCCTGGGTGCGAGCGCGCTCGCCTTGTCCGGCGGCCAACAGCAACGGCTCTGCATCGCCCGGGCGCTCGCAACGAGTCCGCGCGTCTTGTTGCTCGACGAGCCGACGGCGTCGCTCGATCCGGCCAGCACGCAGCGCGTCGAGCAACTGGTGCGCGAGCTGCGCGGCGAAGTCACGATCATCATCGTGACGCACAACATGCAACAAGCCGCCCGCATTTCGGATCGCACCGCATTCTTTCTGGCCGGCGACGTGGTCGAGATGGCGCCCACCCGCACGCTGTTCACGTCGCCGTCGGATCCGCGCACCGAGGCCTACATCACGGGACGGTTTGGATGAGCCACACCATCGCGGCGCCGCGCCTAACGCCGGCGCCAGAGCGTGCGCCCTCTGCTGCGCCCGCGCCCGCCGCCGGCCTGACCGGGCTGATCGACATTCGCGACTTCTCGTTCTACTACGGCGCCAAGCGCGCGCTGACCACTATCTCGCTCCGGATCGGGCCGCGCACGATCATCGCGTTCATCGGCCCCTCGGGATGCGGGAAATCGACGCTGCTCCGATCGATCAACCGTCTCAACGCACTCATCCCCGGCGCGCGTCACGAGGGCGAGATCCTGCTCGACGGCACAGACATCCACAGCGCCGAGACCGACATCGTCACCCTCAGGCAACGCGTGGGGATGGTGTTCCAACGCTGGAATCCGTTTCCCAAGTCGATCTACGACAATGTGGCGTTCGGTCCGCGCATCAACGGTCTCGCGCGCCGCAGCGAGCTCGACGAGTTGGTCGAGAGCTCACTCAGACGCGCCGCCCTATGGGACGAAGTACGGGATCGCCTCCACTCGAGCGCGCTCGGATTGTCGGGCGGCCAGCAGCAGCGCCTCTGCATCGCGCGCGCGCTGGCCAACGATCCCGAAGTCTTGCTGCTCGACGAACCTGCCTCGGCGCTCGACCCGATTGCGACGCAGCACGTCGAAGAGCTGCTGTACGAGCTCAAGCGGCAGCTGACTATTGTGATCGTGACGCACAACATGCAGCAAGCAGCGCGCGTCTCCGACACGACTGCATTCTTCTATCTCGGCGAGCTCGTGGAAGCAGGGCCGACCGACCAGATCTTCACCACGCCTCGCCAGCCGCGCACCGAGGCGTATATCACCGGGAGATTCGGATGAGTCCCTCACCACTCGAGAGCACGACGGGGTTCCGCCATTTCCACGAGCAGCTCGACCTGCTCAAACAACGGCTGCTCGACATGTCGGAGCGCGCCGAAGCGCTGGTCGACGCCGCCGTCGACGCGCTGCTCCGCCGCGACATCGGAAAGGCCGACGTCGTGCTCAGCGGCGATCGCGAGCTCGATGCGCTCGAGATCGAGATCGAACAACTCGCCATCTCGCTGCTCGCGCTCCAGCAACCGATGGCACGCGACCTCCGTTTCATCATTGGCGCGATCAAGATCTCGAACGATCTCGAGCGCGTGGGCGATCACGCCGTGAACATCGCGCAGTCGGCCTTGCGTCTTTCGGACATGCGGTCGATCATTACGCCGGACCCGGAAATCGAGGACATGGCCCGTCGCGCGCGCGCCATGTTGAGCGATGCGCTGGACGCATTCGTCCGGTCCGACGGCGCGCTGGGGCGCGATGTGTGCAAGCGGGACGATCACGTCGATGCGCTGCACGATTCGGTGTTCCGCATCTTGCTCACCCACATGCTCGAGGATCCGACGACCATCTCGGCCGCATTGGAGTTGTTTCTGGTGAGTCGCAACTTGGAGCGGGTGGCGGATCTGGCGACCAACATCGCCGAAGACGCGGTGTACCTGGCCGAGGGCAAATCGATCAAGCACCATCTCGAAGAGCGTTCGGTGAACGGCGGTGCGCTCGGCGCACCGTCGGTCGCCTGAGGGGGAATTCTGACGAGCCGGCCGGCCGCCGGCCGTTCGCGCTCGCGCCGCGCCGCGCCGCGTTCGCCTAACGGGCGGAGCGAGCGCGTCGCGGCCATCGACATCGGGTCCAACTCCATCCGCCAGTTGATCGCGGACGTGACGCCCGGCGGCCATATCCGGGTGGTCGATGAAATGAAAGCGGCGCCGCGGTTAGGCGCCGGCGTTGGAGAATCGCGGCAGCTCGCGCCGCACGCCATGGAGCGCGCCAGCGAGGCCATCTCCCGCATGGCCACGCTCGCGCGGCAGCGCAGCGCCAACCGCATCGTGGCCGTTGCCACGAGCGCGGTGCGCGAAGCATCCAACGCGCGCGAATTCGTCGACATGGTGCAGCGCGGCGCGCACCTGCCCGTGCGCGTCCTCGATGGACGCGCGGAGGCGCTCCTCAGCTATCGCAGCGCCCTCGCGCACTTCGACCTCGGCAGCGGCCGCACGGTGGTGACGGACATCGGCGGCGGCTCGCTCGAGCTCGTGCTCTGCGCCGCCGGCCTCGTCGACCGTCTGGTCTCGCTGCCGTTCGGCGCCCTGCGCCTAACGGAAGAATATTTCGACCGGGGCTCGAGCCGTCGCGCCGTCAAGGCGCTCCGCCGCGATGTTCGCGCCGAGCTCCGCTCGCACCTGCCGGCGCGCGAGTGGCGCAACGCGCGCATCGTGGGCTCCGGCGGCACGTTCACCAACCTCGCCGGCATGGCCCTGGCCCGGCAGGGCCTGCACCCCGCGCGCACGGTGCACGGCACGCGCGTCACCCGCATTGAGCTCGAACACATCCTCGACGCGCTCCAGGACATGACGCTCGCCGAACGCCTCGCCGTCCCGGGGCTCAACGCGGGTCGCGCCGACATCATCGTCGCGGGTCTGGCCGTGATCGCCGAAGTGCTCGCGCGCCTCGACGCGCCGAGCATCGTCGTCTCGGCGTACGGCATTCGCGAAGGGCTGCTGCTCGAGACGGCACGCGTGAAACCACACGCCGCGAGTCCGGGCGATGCACGCCAGCGATCGATCGAGCGACTCGCCGAAGCCTGCGACGTGGAAGATCGCCACGCCGTGCAGGTTCAGCGTCTGGCGCTACAGCTGTTCGATGCGCTGCGTGAGCGACTGGGCTGCGAACACGGCGAGCGCGACGTCCTGGCCGCGGCCGCGCGTCTGCACGACATCGGTTACTACATCAGCTACGACAAGCACCACAAGCACTCGTTTTACCTCATCGCGCATGCGGAGCTGCTTGGCTTGTCACCGGCCGAGCAGCTCGTGATCGCCAACGTGGCGCGATATCACCGCGGCGCGACGCCGCGCCGGTCGCACGAGACGCTCGCCGCGCTCGATCGTTCGCTCCGCCGACAGGTGAGGCGACTCGCGGCCGTCCTGCGCGTGGCCGATGGATTGGATCGTGGACACACCGGTGCCGTCGACCGCGTGAAGGTACGTTGGTCGCGCGCGGGCATCCGCATTACCGCCGTCCCGCGCACGGCGGGACAGCCGCTACGACTCGAATTGTGGGGCGCGACGCGGAAGCGGGCGCTTCTTGAACGGGTGACGGGCGTGCCCGTCCAGATCGTCGGCGCCTGAATCGTCGGACGTGTCGTCGTTAGGCGACACGGCTTCGACTGCCGGGGCGGGCGTCGATTGCGCGGGCGCCGCCGCGCCCCACGGATCGATCAAGAACAAGCGGTGCGATCCGCGTTCCGGCTCGCCAGGCGCGGGACGCCGCTGACGATACTTGCCGTCCGCGTCCAGATCCCATGCTTGGCGGTTGTCGGCAAGCAGCGTCGCGAGCAGCGTCCGCAGAGACGTGTGGAGCGCGGGATCTTCGATGGGCACGATAGCTTCCACACGACCGTCGAAATTTCGGGGCATCCAGTCGGCCGAGCCGATATAGAACTCCTCGGCGCCACCGTTCAGGAAGTGCCACACCCGCGAATGCTCGAGGAACCGGCCGACGATGCTGATCACGCGGATGCGTTCGCTGACATCGGGAAGCCCGGGCCGCAGGCAGCAAATCCCCCGGACGATCAAGTCGATGTCCACGCCGGCACGCGACGCACGATACAACGCGGCGATGACCTCCGCGTCCGTGATCGCGTTCATCTTCGCGACGATGCGCGCCGGACGCCCGGCCCGCGCGTGCTCTGACTCGCGCGCGATCAATTCGAGGAACCGCTCGCGGAGCCCGTACGGCGCGACGATCAGCGACCGGAACGTCTTCTGGCGCGAGAATCCGGTGAGGACGTTGAACAGATCGGTCATGTCAGCGCCGATGCGCGGATCGGTGGTGAAGAACCCGAGGTCGGTGTACACGCGAGCCGTGCGGGAGTTGTAGTTGCCGGTGCCGACGTGCACGTAGCGGCGAATGCCGTCCGCTTCCCGCCTAACGACTAACGCGATTTTCGCGTGCGTCTTGAGTCCCACGAGGCCGTATGCCACGTGGACGCCCGCGTTCTCGAGCTGTCGCGCCCACTCGATGTTGTTCGCCTCGTCGAACCGCGCCTTGAGCTCCACCAGCACCGCCACCTGCTTGCCGCGCTCGGCCGCGTCGATCAAGGCGCGCACGATCGGCGTGTCGCCCGACATGCGGTACAAGGTCATCTTGATCGCCAGCACCTCCGGATCTTCGGCCGCGCGCTCGAGAAAGTGCTCCACGGTGGTGGCGAAGCTCTCGAACGGATGGTGCACGAGCACGCTGTGTTGGCGGAACGCGTCGAATACGGCGCCGTTCGATTCGCGGAACGGCCGCGGCGTCACCGGGACTAACGGGGGATCGCGAAGGTCGGGAATGTCGAGGGTGGCCAGATCCATGAGCTGGCCCAACTCGAGCAGGCGCCCCACCTCATACACGTCGCGCTCGGTGAGCGACGCACTCGGCGGAAGGCGATCCTCGCGCAGCTCCTCCAGCAGCAGTGCGCGCACTTCCTCGGGCGTGCCCTCTTCCACCTCGAGCCGGATCACTTCGCCGAACCGACGCCGAAAAACCTGCTCCTCGATGGATGCGAGCAGGTCTTCCGCTTCCTCGTACGGCGCGAGCTCGATGTCCGAATTGCGCGTGATCCGGAAGACGTTCCAGTTCCGCACCTCCATCCCAGGGAAAAGCTTGTCCAGGTGCGCACCTATCACCCGCTCGAGCGGCACGAACCAGTTGGGCTTTCGCGTCGGCACCCAACGCGGGAGACTTCGCGGAACCTTCACGCGGGCGAAGTGCTCGACACCGGTCTGCGGGTCGCGCACCTCCACCGCCAGCGACAACGACAGATTCGAGATGTATGGGAAGGGATGCCCGGGATCGACGGCGAGAGGCGTGAGCACCGGAAAGATCGTGGCGTCGAATCGCGCATCGAGCGACGCGCGCTCGTCGCGATCGAGATCTTTCATGCTGAGGAATCCCACCCCTCGCTGCATCAGCGCCGGCAGCAGCTCGTCGTGCAAACAACGCTGGCTCATCATCAGCTGTTCGTCGACGCGCGTGCGAATCGCATCGAGCTGCTCCTGCGGCGACATGCCGTCGGCGCCGGTTGCGGTCACGTTCGCCGCCACCTGCCGGCGCAGGCCAGCGACACGCACCATGTAGAACTCGTCCAGGTTGGTGCTGAAAATCGCCAGGAACTTGAGCCGCTCGAGCAGCGGATTGCGCTCGTCGAATGCCTCGTGAAGCACCCGCTGGTTGAAATCCAGCCAGCTGAGCTCACGATTGATGAACAGCGAAGGCGATAAGACGAGTTCAGGCATGGTCCGCGTGGGTGGCGACGGCGAGGTGGGAGGGTTTCACTATGTTGGCCGCCACCTCGAGAAAGATCATGGTTTGGTCACGGGATTACAACGAAGCTCAAGGCGTGCCGCTTGACACATTACTAAGTAGTAATATAATGACGGCCATGCCTCAGGTTATCCGCACGAGCTCGCTGGGCGGGTGAATGCGAGCGAAAGCTGACCGTCAGACGGAGGACGCGACCGACACTCTGTTTCGGATGCTGGCCGATCCCACCCGCCGGCGCATCCTCGATCTTCTCGCCGAACGGGGTCCGCTCAACGTGACCGGACTGTCGGTTGAGTTTCCCGATCTGGTCCCGTCAGGCATTTCCAAGCACTTGATGGGGCTTCGCTCCGCTGGACTGGTGCAGGCCAGCCGTGACGGGCGTCAGCAGATCTATGCGCTCGACGCCGCAGCAATGAATGCGGCACTCGCGCCCTGGCTCCGGAAATACGATCGCTTCTGGCATCACGCTTTCGAGCAGTTGCGCCATCTGGCCGACGGCGAACCGGACGAGGTCGCCCGAGTCAGCGAGAACCCGACTGCCTAACGCCACAGTGATTGGACACAGGTCTCCGCTCGTCGGCTCATGACGACGCGCAAGTACCAGAAGCAGACGCTACTCTAGACTCAGACGCGGTTCACTAGGCCGCGGCGGTAATGATCACCCGACTCAACAATAGCCAGAATATTGCGGACATCGCCGCGGCCGCGGGGATCGTGAGAATCCATCCCCAAACGATTCGGCCCGCGACGCCCCACCGCACAGCAGAAAGGCGCTGTGTGGCGCCGACACCGACGATGGATCCGGTGATGGTATGCGTGGTGCTCACCGGGATTCCGAACTTCGTTGCCAGCAAGATGCTGAGCGCGCCTCCGGTCTCTGCGCAGAAGCCGCCCACGGGTCTCAGCCGCGTGATCCGGGAGCCCATGGTGTGCACGATGCGCCATCCGCCTAACGCAGTGCCGAGGGCGATGGCGGTGTAGGCGGCGATCTCGACCCAGTGCGGAATGACATCGCCCCGGGTGAGGTACAAGTGTCCGAGCAATCCTGGTTGGTGCGCGAAGTAACCCTGTGTCGAAACGAGCAGCCCGACGATAATACCCATCGTCTTCTGCGCGTCATTCGCTCCATGTGAGAGCGAGAAGAAGCCGGAGCTGGCGAGCTGGGCGACCCGAAAAATGCGATCGACCCGTCCAGGCGGTGTGCGTTTGAAAATCCAGTACACCGCGACCATGAGGACGAAGCCCAGGATCATGCCGATGATGGGCGACAGGACGATGAATACCAGTGTCTTGGTCCACCCGGCCGGAATGATGGCCGAGAAACCCGCTTTCGCGACGGCCGCTCCTCCGTAGCCGCCGATGAGCGCGTGGGACGAGCTGGATGGCAGCCCGAAATACCAGGTGATGATGTTCCACGCGATGGCGCCGAGCAGTGCGCCGAGGATGACGTTCGGATCGACGATGGAGACATGGATCATGCCTTGGCCCATCGTCCGCGCGACTGCCGTTCCGACGGTGAATGCGGCGAGGAAGTTGAAGAACGCGGCCCAGAGAACCGCGGGCAGCGGCTTGAGGACCCGCGTACCGACGACGGTGGCGATGGAATTCGCCGAGTCGTGGAAGCCGTTGCTGAAGTCGAACAGGAACGCGATCACGATGATCGCGACGACGTACGTGACCACCGATCAGGCGTGTTTGAGAGCGATGCTCTCGAGAACGTTGGCCACGTCCTCGCACTGGTCGAGCGCGCGCTCGAGCGTGTCGTACAGTTCCTTCCACTTGATCACTTCGAGTGGGTCGGGGGTGCCGCGGAACAACTCGCCGACGGCCTCGTGATAGAGCGCGTCGCCTTCTTCTTCGCGCATCTTGATCTCGCGGCCTTTGTCGACAATGAAGCGGACGTCCTTCATGTGAGCCACGGCGGCTTCGATCGCGTCGGTCGCCTGAATGAGCACCGCGCAGATCTTCTTTGCTGCTTCGTGCACGTCTGTCACGTGGAACATCGCCGCGCGCCGCGCTGTCCCATCGACCAGATCCACGACGTTGTCCAGGCGCGACGCGAGCAGGTGGATGTCTTCGCGGTCGAATGGTGTCACGAACGTCTGGTCGATGCGCGCGATGATGTCGTGCGTGATCGTATCGGCCTCGTGCTCCACCAGCTTGATCGCCGAGGTGAAGTGATCGAGACGCGATGGATCGGCGAATAGGCCGGCCAGCAAGCGTGCGGCCGCCGTCAGGCGCTTGGACAGCTGCGCGAACATCGAGAAGAACGCGGTGTCTCTCGGAATGAGACGCACGGGACCAGTCGCTCCTGTTAGGCGAACGCGCGGGGTGGGCGCGAGGTGGTGCATCCGGCGTGTCGCTCGGGGTGCCGGATGAGCTCAGCGAACGGCGTCGGGTCGGCATCGAGACACTGCACGATGTTCACGCCGCTCGACGTGCCGATGCGGGAGGCGCCAGCCGCCAGCATGCGCAGCGCGGCATCGCAGTCGCGAATGCCGCCTGACGCTTTGACACCGATGTCGTCGCCGACGGCGCCGCGAATGGTCGACACGGCGTGCGCCGTCGCGCCGCCGGCCGGGTGGAATCCGGTGCTCGTTTTGACGAACGCGGCGCCGGCGTCGCGTGCGATGGTGCTCGCTCTCGTGATCTCCGCGTCGGTGAGCACGGCTGTCTCGATGATCACCTTGACTGTCCGTCCCGCCGCGGCAGAGACCACCGCGGCGATGTCCCGCGAGACGTGTGTCCAATCGCCGGACTTGATGTGTCCGATCGCCGCCACCATGTCGAGCTCGTGGGCCCCTTGCTTCTCGGCGAGCTCTGCTTCGCCGACTTTGGTGTCCGATTCGGACGCGCCCAACGGAAAGGCGATGACCGTTGCTACCTTGGTGCGGTGGCTCCCGAGCGATGCTCTGCAGAGGCGCACCCACACCGGATTGACGCACACGGCGGCGAAGTCGTGCTCGCTTGCTTCATCGCACAAGGCCTCGATGTCGCTACGCGTCGCTTCGGCCTTGAGGAGCGTATGGTCGATGAGTGCCGCGATGCGCGCTACGGTTGGGGCTCGCACGACCGATGTTCGATGAGAAGCGGATGACCCGGGCCCCGACGGCGCGGACCGCGGCAAGGCACAGCAGAAGTTACACGTACCGACATGCCGCCGGAACCACTTCGGCGATCAGCCGTAATAGCCGCCGAACACGGTGCGATGTCGTCGGACCAGTTGCGGGTCGGCGAAGAGCGACACGAGGAGCAATCCTGTGAGGAACCCACCGACGTGCGCCCACACCGCCACGCCGCCTGAGACCTGCGGGTTCATCTGCTGGCCGAGTTGCGGCAGGCCTTCGAGCACCTGGAGGCCGAACCAGTACAGCAGCACCAACCAGGCACGAATCGGCAGCACGAAGATGAAGAAGAACATGTTCACGCGCGCTTTCGGGTAGAGGAGCAGATACGCTCCCATGATTCCCGAGATGGCGCCCGATGCGCCGACCGTGGGCACTGGCGAGGCTGGGCTGGTAGCGATGTACAGAGCAGCTGCCGCAAGCCCGCAGACGAGATAGAACACGAGGAATCGGCCGGAGCCCATGCTGTCCTCGACGCTTCGACCGAACACCCAGAAGAACAGCGAGTTGCCGAGGATGTGCTCCCAACCGCCGTGCAAGAAGATCGACAGGAGCGGAGTTAGGATGTTGATCGGCGAATTGTCGACGGCGCAGACCATTCCAGGTCCGATCGGCACCGCTGTACCGAGCGCGGCTTTGTGCGTGAGCTCGCCCGGAACCATCCCGTAGTCGCAGATACTCTTGGCGAGGGCGTACGGGTCCAGTCCGCCTTTCTCGACGAGCAGCCAAACGGCCCAGGTCGCCGCCAGGATCATGTACGTCATGCGCGGCCGCGAGAGGCGTGGCAGGTCATCACCGAGTGGGATCATTCACTCATCTCCGTTCGAGGCAACCGCTCGGGAAACCTGATATTCTCTTCTGCCAGTCTCGCGCATGACGCCACGAATATGCTGTCAATGTGGCGCGATTATCGGGCCTCAAGTTTGCGAGAACCTTGGGCCGGACTGCGGACATAAGAATTCGGGCGCCACTCTGTCGTGGCGACGCGCGCATCAACGTACATCGAGGAAACTATGGCCGAAAAAGTAATCGGTATCGACCTGGGAACAACGAACTCGGTTGTCGCCGTGATGGAAGGCGGCGATCCTGTGGTCATCCCGAACGCCGAGGGCGGACGTGTCACTCCGTCTGTGGTCGGGTTTACGAAGGACGGAGAGCGTTTGGTCGGCCAGGTGGCCAAGCGTCAGGCAGTAACCAATCCGCAGAACACGGTTTTCTCCATCAAGCGGTTCATGGGACGCAAGATGTCCGAGATAACCGAGGAGATCAAACGCGTCCCGTACAAGGTGATCGGCGGACAGAACGAGCTGGCGGTGGTAGAGATTCAGGGGAAGCGCTATACGCCGCCCGAGATCTCCGCGATGATCCTGCAAAAGATGAAGCAGACCGCCGAGGACTACTTGGGGCACAAGGTCGAGAAGGCGGTGATCACGGTGCCGGCGTACTTCAACGACTCGCAGCGCCAGGCTACCAAAGATGCCGGCCGCATCGCGGGTCTCGACGTGCTGCGCATCATCAATGAGCCGACGGCGGCTGCGCTGGCGTACGGTCTCGACAAGAAGAAGGATGAGAAGGTTGCTGTGTTCGATCTGGGCGGCGGCACGTACGACATCTCGGTCCTCGAGCTGTACGACGTGGAAGGTTCGCGTCAGTTCGAGGTGAAGTCGACGAACGGCGACACGCACCTGGGCGGCGACGACTTCGACCAGCGTGTGATCGACTGGCTCGTCGCGGAATTCAAGCGCGATCAGGGCATCGATCTGTCGAAGGACCCGATGGCGCTGCAGCGGCTCAAGGAAGCCGCCGAGAAGGCGAAGATGGAATTGTCGTCGACGCAGCAGACCGATATCAATTTGCCGTTCATCACGGCGGATCAATCGGGGCCCAAGCATCTCAACTACTCGCTGACGCGCGCCAAGCTCGAGCAGCTGTGCGACGATCTGGTACAGCGCACGATTCCGCCGATGCAGCAGGCGCTCAAGGATGCGGGGCTCAAGCCGGAAGAGATCGACGAGGTGATCCTGGTCGGCGGCTCGACGCGCATGCCCAAGGTGCAGCAGATCGTCAAGGATTTCTTCAAGAAGGATCCGCACAAGGGTGTGAATCCGGACGAGGTCGTGGCGATCGGCGCGGCGATTCAGGGCGCGGTGCTCACGGGCGAGCAGAAAGACGTGCTGCTGCTCGACGTCACCCCGCTGTCGTTAGGCATCGAGACGTTGGGCGGCGTGACCACCGTGCTCATTCCGCGCAACACGACGATTCCGACCAAGAAGTCGGAAACGTTCTCGACCGCCGAGGACAACCAGACGCAGGTGGAGATCCACGTGCTGCAGGGCGAGCGCGAGCTTGCGGTCTACAACAAAACGATCGGCAAATTCCAGCTCACCGGTATTCCGCCGGCACCGCGCGGCATGCCGCAGGTCGAGGTGACGTTCGACATCGATGCCAACGGC
The DNA here is from genome assembly GCA_036273715.1 of Gemmatimonadaceae bacterium. Classification (NCBI taxonomy): domain Bacteria; kingdom Pseudomonadati; phylum Gemmatimonadota; class Gemmatimonadia; order Gemmatimonadales; family Gemmatimonadaceae; species Gemmatimonadaceae bacterium. The sequence goes on along the minus strand of DASUHB010000033.1, from coordinate 140,137 downwards.
ATCCTGCACGTGACCGCGAAGGACAAGGCCACGGGGAAGGAGCAGAAGATCCGCATCGAAGCGTCCAGCGGGCTCTCGGAGAGCGAGATCCAGCGTATGGTGAAGGACGCCGAGTCGCATGCGAGCGAGGACAAGCAGCGGCGCGACGAAATCGACACGCGCAACCGTCTCGACAGTCTGGCCTACGAAGTCGAAAAGAATTCCAAGGAGTGGTCGGACCGTCTGTCGGCGGACCTCAAGTCCAAGCTCGAGGGCGCGGTGGAGCGCGCGCGCAAGGCGCTGCGTGGCGAGGACATGAACGAGATCAAGTCGGCGCACGAGGAACTGACGCGTGCTTACAGCGAGGCGGGCCAATCGTTGTATGCACAGGGACAGCAGGCGCAAGGTGAGACTGCAACCAGTCACGCCGCGCAGGAAAGCGCCGCCGACAATCCGAAGGGGACCGACCGCAAGGAAGACGTAGTTGAGGCCGACTACGAGATCGTCGAGGAAGACAAGAAGTAGGGGAGGCCCGAGGGTGTGGAATCTGATGGACGAACCAACGAGCGTCGGGCACTGCCCGGCGCTCGTTGTGCTTGACAGGCCGGCAACTTCTGGATGGATTCTTGTGACCAACGCGATGCGAGGGCGAGTGGGTACTCGACCGAAGTGTCGCGCACAGCAACGTGGCGAGCGCGTGAAACTTGCAACCACGCCATGGTGTATCGTTCTCATAGCTCAAACAGCGGAACCAACGTATGACGCCTCATGATTCTCGCCGTCCGCGGCTGGGCGCGTTTGGCATCGTTGCCATCGTCGCCATCATCGCCTTTGCGGGCGGTCTCATACTGGCCGGCGGGCTCAACCTGACACCGTTCGGCTTTGCACAACAACAGAAATCGACGCCGGCACGGTTGACATCGGCAACGGTGAATACTGCGGCGATGGCGCCCGTTGCGGATCTGAGCAACGGATTCGTCTCGATTGTCGATCACGTGCGGCCGGCCGTGGTGTCCATCACCACGGAGCGTGAAGCGCGGGTGCAGCGGATCCCGCAGGGGCAGTTGCCGCCGGGCATGGAAGATTTCTTCCGGCAGTTCGGCCCCCAGCAGTCACGGCCCGAGGAAGGGCTCGGCTCCGGCTTCATCGTGTCGCCTGACGGATACATTCTCACGAACAACCACGTCGTTGCGGACGCCGACAAGCTCAAGGTGAAGCTGTTCGACGGCCACGTGTATCCGGCGAAGGTGGTCGGCCGCGATCCGACGACGGACGTGGCGGTGATCAAGATCGCCGCGACGAACCTGCCGACGGTGACGTTAGGCGACGACAGCAAGGCGCAGGTGGGGCAATGGGTGCTGGCGATCGGCAATCCGCTGTCGCTCGACTTCACGGTGACGGCCGGCATCATCAGCGCCAAGGGCCGCAGCGGAAACTTGCGCAATCTCTATGCGTCGCAGTACGCCGTGGTCGACTACATCCAGACCGATGCGGCGATCAACCCGGGCAACTCGGGCGGTCCGTTAGTCGACATCAACGGGAACGTGATCGGCATCAACAGCGCGATCGCGAGCCAGACCGGCTACTACTCGGGCTATGGATTCGCGATTCCGATCACGCTCGCCAAGAGCGTGATGGATGACATCATCAAGTACGGCCACGTCCGACAAGCCGTGCTCGGCGTGTCGATCACCGAGGTGAGCCCGACGACGGCGCAAGTGGCAGGACTCAAGGACATCCATGGCGCGCTCGTCGGCGGCAAGACGCCCGATGGTCCGAGCCCGGCGGCTGACGCCGGCATCGAGCACGGCGACGTGATCGTGGCCGTCGATGGCCAGCCGATCGATCACGTGGCGACGCTCCAGCGGATCATCCGGACGCACGAGCCGGGGCAGACCGTCGACGTCACGGTCATGCGGTACGGCAAGCGGATGGACTTCAAGGTGAAGCTGGCGCAGGCGCCTAACGATCAACAAGTGGCGAGCACCGACAGCGGGTCGACGCCCGACAACGGCGGCGCGAGTTACGACAAGTTGGGGATTGCGGTGCAGCCGTTGAGTCAGGAAGAAGCGACGCGGGTCGGCTTGCCGGCATCGCAGCACGGGTTGGCGGTGACGGACGTGAAGGCGGGAAGCGTCGCGTATCAGCAGTTGCAGCCCGACGCGGACGTCATCACGCGCATTCTGTATCCGCGGCCGGAGCGTGCGGTGACATCGGTGGCCGATTTGAACGACGTGTTGTCGAAGATGAAGGATGGCGACGCCATCAGCTTGCTGGTGTACAATCCGCAGGCCAAGGGGACGCGGGTGGTGAATCTGCAGGTTGGCCAGTAGGCAACCCGCGACGAGGCAGGGAGCGGCCCGGTTGCGGTGCAACCGGGCCGTTCTTGTAAGGCGGACAAGACCGGACACGACGGACACGGCTGGAGACGGCCACGGGCGCGGTGGCACGGTGATTTGGAGCCCGTTAGGTTCTGACGAAGTCGCGAGGGTGGCGGAACTGGTAGACGCGCTGGATTTAGGATCCAGTGGAGCAATCCGTGGGGGTTCGAGTCCCCCCCTTCGCATCCGCGGAATCCACAGGCGTTAGGCAGAATCACCCGCGGCATGAGAAACGGGCGTGCCGATTAAGATCTTGGTAATCGAGGATGAACGCAAAGCCGCGGCGTACCTTCGCCAGGGACTGGCGGAAGCGGGATACGTCGTCGACGCCGCGCTCGACGGCGATTCGGGTCTCGATGCGGCGCGACGATCGGCGTACGATCTCGTCGTCTGCGACGTGATGCTCCCTGGGCGAGACGGGTTCTCGGTCGCCGGAGAGCTCCGCCGCGCTGGATGTACAACTCCGATTCTCTTCTTGACCGCCAGGAATGCAGTTGATGACCGTGTGCGCGGCCTCGACGCAGGCGGCGCGCGCACCCGACGTCTTCCGAATCGGCGATCTCGTCTGTGACCCCCGCACGCGGCACGTCGAGCGCTCAGGGCGCCGAGTCGATCTGACACCCATGACGGCGCTGGCAACTGGATTGGGGCTTCTGCCGCTCGCCATCGGCAGCGGCGATCCGGGGCGGGAGATAGAAGGGCCGCTCGCCGTCGTGATCCTGGGCGGTCTGGTGACATCGACGGCCCTCAGTCTCTTCGTGCTGCCGACGCTCGCGCTCAAGTTCGGTCGATTCGGCGATGTGTCCGCTCCGGAACCCCTCTGATCGCGCACCCCGATTCACGTCTGAGTAATCGGGTCGCAGGTCCTCACCCGCATAGGCGCGTCCTTCCACTTTCAGGCGGTCATCGATAGCCGGCCGGGTTCACGTAATACGCCTGCCGAACGATCTGCTCGACGTTACAACCGTCGCGATGCGCCGGAACGAATCGGCTGTCCAGCATCGCCTGACGCGCCGCGTCGACGATCTTGCTGGAATAGTCCTCGAAGTGCGACGAATCGGACGTCGAAGCCATCGCACGGATGTCGTGCACGGTGCTCTTCTCCACGCGACCCTCATCGTCGATCGTCGCCTGCATCGCCACCCGCCACGCCACGCCCCTCTCCATGACTTTGTACGATGGAATGAAGCGACCCTCTTGCTCGAAGATAGGCGGCGCCTCCGCGTCGGCCGGGTGCCGCGCCGCAAACACCAACATCGAGGTATTCGTCACCTGGAAGAAATCGGGCCGGCCTCGTGTAATGGCGTGAAGACTCAGCTGCAGCACCGATCGACCCGCGCATCGCGTGGGCGATGCGTTGGTCGAGAAGCGACACCTCGCCTGCGGCTCCCTTCACCGAGTCGGCCGGCGTGAGCGATTGCATGACGAAGTCATAGGTGGCGTCGGCGGCAGTGACCGGGTGTCGGCACGCCGGACGCACGGCGGCCGTCTGCGCACGGGCCGGTGACGGAACGACCAACTGAGTGAGGACCGCGACTAACGTCACGAGGAAGCATCTCACTGTCCTACACCTCATGGGCGAAAGCGAAACGCGTACGGCGCCCGCACGAGCTCGCGCACCGCGCAACCGCCGTAGCGAGCCGGGTGAAAGGTGCTGGCGAGGATCGCCTTGCGCGCGGCGGCGACGAATTCGCGGTAATACATCTCGGCCCGCGGGAAGTCGAACACCTTGGGCGGCGGTGTTTCATCCTTGAGCGTCGTAGAATCCGGGTGGCCCGTCGTATCGATCACAAAATCCATTGTCAGCGTTGCGATCACCCGGCGGAACTCGGCGTCGTACGGGTACTGGGGGTGCGCGACGTGGTTCGGCAGCGCGTGCGACTGTGCAACGGCGCCCATGGGCAGGGAGAAAACGGCAAACCGCGGCTGATGCGTCGCCCGGGGCGGACCGTTAGGTCCTAACGCAAAGCGGAGCACGACCGAGTCCGACGCAAAGCCGGGCGGCCACACGACCCACAGGTCGTTGGGTGACATCTGGCGCAGCACGTCACTGTATACCGCGAGGAGCCTCGCTCTCGACGTGTCAGCGGCGCTGTCCACACGCCAGACGGACGGTCTGTCGCGGTAGAACACGACCTCGAGCGGCAGGGTGCCGCTGAGGTGACGCCAGTTGGCCAGCGTATCGTCCTCGGGGACCATGTTCGGCGCGGCGCCCAACGCTGCGCGCGCACGTTCGGCAACCTGCTGCGAGATCAGGTCGAGCTGCGCCGTGAGCGCAGACAGCGTGTCGGCCGAGACCGCCGACTGAAAAATCGTCGTCGTGACAAATCGCTGCGGCGTCACCGTGTCCGCGCACGCGTTGTGCGCCAGCGTGCTCATGTCCAACGCCGCGACTTGCGACGCGGCGGCAGCGGGACAGGCAATCGATGCAAGAATCGCCGCCGCGGCGACCCATCGGCCCCTTGCAGCACCGCTCGTTCGGCGTGTCATCGTTTGCCGGTGGAATTCACGAAGAACGACTGACGGATGACCTGTTCGACGGCGCACCCGCCGCGGTGCGCGGGTTCATAGATGCTGTGCAGCATCGCGTCGCGCGCGGCGTCGACCACCTGCTTGTAATAGTCCTTGAAGTGCGCCGAGTCAGAGGCCGTCGCCAACGACCGGATGTCCTGGATGGTGTGCTTTTCGAGCTTGCCATCGGGATCAATGGTCCCTTCCATCACCACCCGCCACGCAATCCCCGCGTCCATGACGTGCGATGACGGCAGGAACGATCCGCCATGCGCCACCACGGGCGGCCCGTTCGGGTCCATCGGATGCAGCGCCTTGAAGATCAGGACAGCATTGGGCGCGGGCCGTTCGAGATCGAGTTGGCCGAAGTGCTGGGTGCTCAACCACACCCGGACCACTGCCGAATCGCTGCGGGCGGTCGTCGGCCACGGCATCCGTTGGTCGTTAGGCGCCATGCCGCCGAGCACCACGTTGTAGAATTTGGCGATACGCGCGCCGGCGCTGTCGGCCGACGGCGCGATGTGCCAGGTGGCCGGTGCGTCGCGATGCAGCACGATCAGCAGCGGCACCGCGACCTCGCCGTCGAGCCCGCCTAACGTGTCGGCGCGCGGCACCGCCGCTTCGGAGCCGCCTAACGCCTCGCGCGCCGCCTCGGCGATGCGGCGGTTGAGCCGCGGCAGCTCGCCGGTCACCACGCTGGCGGTGTCGGCGGCGGTGAGCGATTGACCGACGAGATCGAACGCACCGACCCAACTCTCGAGAGGGAGTCGGCACGACGCCGTTGCGTCGACGGCCCGCGCCGGCGAAGCGGGCGCGGCTGGAGACTGCGGTCGCGCGCTCGCCGCCGGCAGTCCGAGCGCGGCGACCAACACCCATGCCCAACGTTGTCTGCGCACGGGCGTCCACGGGAGCCGGTCGACGGCCGTCTCCGTTGACGCCCGGTGAATGCGATGCTCGGTCATTGCGCCGCCGGCTTCTTTCGCGGCAGATAGTCGAAGCTCAGGTTCACGACTTGCCGGATGACGCATCCCGCGATCCTGGCCGGGCGAAAGGTCTCGCGCGTCACGACGGCCCGTGATGCATCGATGAATTCGCGGTAGAAGTGCGCCATAGGCGATGTCGCCAATTGCGCTGGCGATGGCTCGACAATGTGTATCGTGCTCGAGTCGGCTTTGCCATCGGTGCCGATGACGACCTGCATCGATACGCGGCCGGTGATCGAGTCAGCGATCGCGTCCTGGGGATACGCCGGATCGACGCGCACATCGACCGCCGCCGAGGTGCGAGCCAAACCGTCGGCTGTGAAGACGGGGAACAGCGTGGCGCGCATCGACGGCGCATTCTCGAATGGATCGTCGCTCAGAACGTCGAGGCGCATGGCGACCGAGTCGGGCGCGTAGCCGTCAGGCCAGACGATCCAGAGCAGTCGGCGGGAATCGAGCGCAGGACGCGCTCGTAGAACGCAACCAGTTTGGCCGTGGCCGATCCATCGCCGCGGTCGCGATGCCACGAAAACGGTCCGTCCCGGTGCAGCGCGATGACCAACGGGAGGTGCTCGATCGCTTGCCGCCAGACGCCGAGCGCGTTGGCGGCGGGCAGCGAATCGCCGACGCCGCCTAACGCAGCGCGCGCCGTCGCCGCGATGCGCTGCGAGATCAGCGCCGCCTGCGCCAGCACCGCCGGATTGGTTTCCATGAGGATCGCACGCTGCGACACCGTCACGCGAGTCAGGTTGGCGTCCGACAACGTGTCCAGGCAGGCGCGGCCGGCCCGGTCGTCGGCCATCACGCCGCTCGATGCGGCTTGCGCGGAGGCTGCGACCGGCACGGCCAGCAGCAACATCAGCGCGGCGACGCCTAACGGGCGCCGGGACGGGCTCACGGACGGTTGACCGAACTGCTCAACACGCATGGAGGACCCAAGTGAACACCGGCGCGGTCGGCCTTACCCACGGCGGAACGTGAAGGGGAAGTCCGCTTGCTGCGGCACAACGCAGCCACCGACGCGGGCCGGCTCGAATTGCATATTCCGCACGACACCTTCGACGACCGAGCTGAACTCGCGCTCAAAATGGCCGCGCGTTCCGATGTCGATCGGATCGGGCGATGAGATGACGACCGTCCTCCCCTGCGCGTCAGCACGGCCGTTGGGCCTAACGACCACGCTCACCATCACGTCCGCGCCGATCCGCCGCTGCATCGCGTCCATCGGGTACTCCGGCACCGGGTTGGTCCGCCGCGCAATGGCAGGCGTGAATCCGACACCGGTGGTCCGGAACACCGTCACCATTGGATAGCCCGGCCGCGTAAGCGGTGGTGTCGACGACAGGCTGCTGGTGAGCGTAAACGAGACGACTATCGAGTCCGACGTCAGGCGGTCCGGCCAGACGATGCCTAGTGCATCGTTCGGGATGGTCCGCAGCACGGTGGAGTAGAGCGTCGCAAGCTTGGCTTTGGCCGCGTCGGCGCCGCTGTCGGTGGTCCAGGTTGTGGCCGCTTCTCGGTGCACGACCATTCTGACCGGCACACTCCCGGCGAGGCGGCGCCACGCCACCAGCGTGTCGGCGTTCGGCACAGCACTCGAGTCGCCGCCTAACGTAGCACGCACGCGCTCGCCGATGCGCTCGGACATGAGCGCGACCTGGTCCAGCACGACGCGGCTTGTATCCGAGGCGGCCGCGACCTGGTACACGGTGACCGGGCGCAGACTTCCGTCAGACAGCGTGTCCAGACACGCCCTTGCCACAGAATCCTGGACCAGCCAGGTCGAGTCGGGCGCGCTCACCGAAGCCGCCGGGCCGCCCGTGGCAGGATCGGTCCGCGGAGCCTGCGCCGCACTACCGGACAGCGGGACCAGCAGCAGCGCGATCTCCAAAACGAGAGACCGCCCGCGTGAACCGGCGACTACCCCACCACTGCAGCGAGGCGCACTGCGTGTCATGACTCTCTCCTGACAACCCGCCGCGCAAGGGCGGATGCTATGATTCAACGGATCGATACGTGACGACGGACCGGCGGGGTGCGCTGCGGGATGCATTCGTGCCGGCCCCAATATGCGGCCCGGGATGCGTTAGTCAAGCCGGAACGCGTCCGTAGGCTCGCGTCCAATGCGGTTCGCATACCACCCTGCACTCGCCCTCCCGAATGACCACTCGACGCATTTCGTTGCCCACTGGCCGCCTGGCGGCGGCGGCGGCGTGCCTAACCATTGCCTTCCCCGGCATGTCGACCGCGCAGTCCGGGCGCTGGCCCGCGCGGCCCGTCCAGCGCACCATCCCCCTCGGCCCGGAAATCGAGCGCGCCTACCGCGCCGGCACCCGCGACTCCACCGGGTCGCCCGGCAAGACCTACTGGCAGCAAAGCGTGGACTACGATATCGACGCGCGGCTCGACGTGGACAGCGCGGTGCTGCACGGTACCGAGCACGTCACGCTGCACAATACGTCGCCCGACACGCTCCACGCGATCGTGCTCAGGCTGCTGCAGAACTACAACACGGCCATGGAATCGCGCGACGACTACGTCACCGACATCACGCAGGGCGATGTGATGGAGCGGCTGAGCGTGAACGGCGACGCGGTGTCGCTCGCCGATCCCCACGCCTTCGCCGTGCACGGCACCGTGGCCGCGATCCGGCTCGACCGTCCCATCGCGCCCGGCGCGTCGGCGACGATCGACGCAGCTTGGCATTTCGAGGTGCCTAACGTCCCGTTGGACCAACGCGCCGAACGCATGGGCCGCTGGGGCACGTCGCTGTATCAGGTGGCGCAATGGTACCCGCAGGTGGCCATGTACGACGACCTCCGCGGATGGGACACCGATCAGTACCTCGGACTCGGCGAGTTCTACAACCAGTTCGGCCGCTTCGACGTGAAGATCACGGTGCCGGCCGGCTGGCTGGTCGGCGCCACCGGCACGCTGACTAACGCAGCCGACGTCCTGTCGCCGGCCGCGCGCGACCGGCTCGCGCTGGCCATGCACGCCGATACCACCGTGCACGTCGTCGACGCCGCCGGCCGCGGCGCGGGATCGGCAACGGCGAGCGGGACGTCGCTCACGTGGCACTTCACCGCCCCGCGCGTCAACGACTTCGCGTTCGCGACATCCAAGGACTACGTGTTGGATGCGACGCACGCGAACACGCCGGCGCCGACGCTCGTGCAGGTGTTCTATCTGCCCGAACACACGGATTATCGCCGGTCGGCCCAGTACGCGCGCTTCGCGCTCGAGCACCACTCGAAGATGGTCATGCCGTACTCGTTCCCGCAGGCCTCGGTGGCCGACGGACCCGAAGGCGGCATGGAGTATCCGATGATCGTGTTCTGCAGCGCCGACCTGAGCACGATCACCCACGAGCTGGGACACGAGTGGTTCCCGATGACCGTGAGCTCCGACGAAACGCGGTACGGCTGGCAGGATGAAGGCTTCAACGACTACATCGATCTGTTTTCCGACGCCGCGTACGAAAAGCAACCACCGACCTTCAGCGAATGGATCCAGGCCTATCGCGCCGTCGCGGGTCAGGATCTCGAGCCGACGCTCATGTGGCCGTCGGATTACGCCGGCCCGTATTACGAAGAGCAGGCGTACGCCAAGGCGCCGGTCGCGCTGTATGCGTTAGGCGGCGTGGTGGGCGATTCGGCGGTCAAGAACGCGTTCGCCGCGTACGCGCACGCCTGGGCGTTCAAGCATCCCGCGCCCTGGGATTTCTTCATGTTCATGGACCATGAGCTCGGACAGGACCTCGGCTGGTTCTGGAATGCATGGTGGTTCAATAGCGAGACGTTCGACCAGGCGATCACCGGCGTGCACGAGCAACACGGCCAGGTCGTGATCGATTTGGCGGACCACGGCACCATGGCCATGCCGGTCATCGCGCGCATCACGTGGTCCGACGGCTCCTCGCAAACGGTGGTCCGCCCCGCGAGCGTCTGGTTTGCCGGCGACACGACGCTCACGATCGCGGTCCCGTCGTCGGGTAAGGCGGTTCGCTCAGTACAGCTCGATCCGGAAAATCGATTTCAGGACCTCAAGCCGCAGGACAATCGTTGGACGCACGGGTGACCGTGCGCCGGATCCCGTCTAGCGCGTCGCGCCAGAGGGACTCGGGCGGCCCTCCCCTCTGCACTCGGACCCTCCCGTCGCCTATTTTTCGCCCATGAACATCGCCATCACGCCGAAAAAGACCGAGGGACTCGAGCGCCTGCTCGAGGTGTCGGTGCCGATCGAAGAAGTGCGCGAGCGCGAGGACCGTGCGGCAAAACGCTATGCGTCGCAGGTCAGGCTGGCCGGCTTTCGCCCCGGTAAGGCACCGGCCGCGATGGTGCGCAAGAAGTTCGCTGTCGCGATTCGTCAGGAAGCCATCGAGTCCGCCGTGCAAGACGCGTTCAAGGAAGTGCTCGAGCGCGAGAAGGTGGAGCTGGCGACGCAGCCGCACGTGCACGAGCTCAAATTCATCGATGGACAGCCCCTCACCTTCGAGCTGCACCTCGAAATCCGTCCGTCCATCGAGCTGCCCCGCACCGTGGGCTTCCGCGTCACCCGCACGCCGCGCGTTGTCACCGACGATCACGTACGCGAGCAGATCGATTCAATGCGCGAGCAGAAAGCGGCATGGGCGCCAGTCGAGGAGCGCGGCCAGCCCGGCGACATGGTCACCGTGCAGCTGGCAACGGCCGACGAGTCGGGCGCGATGGGCGACGGCAGCGAATACAGGATTGTGTTAGGCGGGGGCCAGGCCATTCCCGGCATCGAAGAGCTGATCATGGAGACGCCGACGGGCGCCACCCTGGAGCGCGCGGTGAAGTGGCCCGAGGATTTCCCCGACGAGGCGCAGCGGGGAGCCACGAAGCAGGTCAGAGTCACCGTCAAAGACGTGAAGCGAAAGTCGTTGCCCGCGCTCGACGATGCATTCGCGCGGGAAGTCGGCGACTTCGATTCGCTCGCGGCACTCAACAAGACGGTTCGCGAAGACCTCCAGAAGGACGCCGACCGTGAGGCCGACGCGCAGGTGCGCCAGAAGCTCGTGGATGAGGTGATCGGCGCCAACCCGTTCGAGATCCCGCCCAGCTGGGTCAGCCAGCTGATGCAGGCGTACGCGGAAGCCTACCAGATCCCCGAGGGCGAGAAGGAGCGCTTCGAACGCGAGTTTCGCCCCATGGCCGAGCGCCAGGTGCGGCGCGACCTCGTCGTCGACACGATCGCCAAGAATGAGAAGCTCGAGGCGACGGAAGCCGACATCGATGACCGTGTAGCGGACATGGCGTCCAAGCGCGGCGTTGATCCTGGCCAGGTCTACGCGTCGTTACAGAAGGCAGGTAGAATCAAAGAACTGGAGCGGTCGATCACGGAAGACAAAGTGTTCTCGTGGCTCAAAGAGAAGAACACGATCGAAGAAGGGTGAGTCCGTAAGGCATCGGGCAGGCATTGCAGGTCACACGATCAAGGAGCTGGAGCACCATGTCGACCATTTATCCCCCGTACGTCATCGAGCGGTCGAGCCGCGGCGAGCGCACCTACGACATCTTTTCGCGCTTGCTCATGGACCGGATCGTGTTCCTGGGGACGCCGATCAACGACGACGTCGCGAACATCGTCATCGCTCAGCTTCTCTTTCTCGACGCCGATAATCCAGAACGGGACGTGAATCTCTACATCAACTCGCCGGGCGGCAGCGTTTCGGCGGGCATGGCGATTTACGACACGATGCAGTTCATGAACTCGCCAATCCGGACCATCTGCATGGGAATGGCGGCGAGCATGGGCGCCTTCCTGCTCGCGGCCGGGACCTCGGGCAAGCGATCGGCGCTGCCGCACGCCAGGATCATGATCCACCAGCCTTCCGGTGGCGCCCAAGGTACGGCGGCGGACATCGAGATCCAGGCGAAAGAGATCCTGTATTTGCGGTCCAAGATGAACGAGCTCATGGCGAAGCACACCGGCCGCACGGTAGAACAGATCGAGCGCGACGTGGACCGCGACCGGTTCATGTCGTCCGACGAGGCCAAGCAGTACGGGCTGATCGACAACGTGATCGTACAGGCCCGGGCGCTGGCGACAACGGAGCGGAAGGCGACCTTGTGAATTAGTTCACATGAACGTGTCGACGACGACGCTTGACCGTCATTTTTGGGGGTGTTAAGTATCGCCACCCCACCGCACCCCCCGTCAATGGGGGAGCAAGCTGATGCCCGCTTCACCTGTTCCCGCGGACCCCTATGTCGCACGACAAAAACTTGCGTTGCTCGTTCTGCGGCAAGTCGAAGGATTCCGTTCGGAAGTTCATCTCCGGTCCTTCCGTCTACATCTGCAACGAGTGCATCGCGCTCTGCAACGAAATTCTCGCCGAGGATGAAGAGCGCGAGGTCGCCGAAGCGATCACGCAAGTCCCCACACCGCAGGAAATCAAAGAAGTCCTCGACCAGTACGTGATCGGGCAGGAAAAAGCCAAGAAGGCGCTCGCCGTCGCCGTCTACAACCACTACAAGCGCATCAATTCCGCGAGCGGACGCGAGGACGACGTCGAGCTCGACAAGTCCAATATCCTGCTCATCGGCCCAACGGGAGTCGGCAAGACGCTCCTGGCCCAGACGCTCGCGCGCATCCTCGACGTTCCCTTCACCATCGCCGATGCCACGACGCTCACCGAAGCAGGCTACGTCGGCGAAGACGTCGAGAACATTCTCGTTAGGCTCCTGCAAGCCGGCGAATTCAACGTCGCCGAATGCGAACGCGGCATCGTGTACATCGACGAGATCGACAAGATCGCGCGCAAGAGCGAGAACCCGAGCATCACGCGCGACGTGTCGGGCGAGGGCGTGCAGCAAGCGCTGCTCAAGATCCTGGAAGGCACCGTCGCCTCCGTCCCGCCCCAGGGCGGACGCAAGCATCCGCAGCAGGAATACATCCAGATCAACACGAAGGACATCCTCTTCATCTGCGGCGGCGCGTTTGACGGGCTCGAGAAGATCATCGAATCGCGCATCGGCCGCCGGCAAATCGGATTCACCAAGGAAGAGGTGCAGAACGGCAAGGTGCAGGATCTGGCGAAGAATCCGTTCGCCGAGGTCGAGCCGGACGACCTGCTCCGCTACGGCCTGATTCCGGAGCTTGTTGGGCGTCTCCCGGTGTGCGTCGCGCTCGAAGCGCTCGATGACGAGGCGCTCGTGCGCATCCTCAAGGAGCCCAAGAACGCGCTCACCAAGCAGTACACCAAGCTCTTTGAGCTGGAGGAAGTGAAAATCACGTTCGACGAGAGTGCATTGCGCGCCGTCGCCGGAAAGGCGCTCAAGCGCGGCACCGGCGCGCGCGGGTTGCGCGCCATTCTCGAAGAGATCATGACGGACGTGATGTTCGACCTGCCGAGCCGCGACGACATCACCGAAGTGAAGATCACGGAGTCGTGCGTGCTGAACGGAACGCCGCCATTGCTCGAGCTCTCGGCAAAGCGCCAGAAGAAAGAGGCCTGAAAACCTGGCAAGCGCGCGGCGTAGCCGCGACGCTTTGGGAATAGGAAATCGACGGCAGCACCCGGGGCCGTGCTCGAGTTCGCTCGCCCAGGCGACTGCGACCCGCCTGATCCGGTTCGGTGGCGCGCCGTACGCGAGGCGCTGTTCCTATATTCCTCCCATGCTCACCATCGTCCGCGGCGACGAAACCTTCGACGTTCCTGACCGCCTGCCGGTGATGCCGCTGCGGGACGTGGTGGTGTTTCCGTACATGGTCATCCCGCTGCTCGTAGGGCGGCCGGGATCGCTCGCGGCCATCGAGCAGGCGATAGCCGGCGACCGCTGGATTTTCCTGGTTGCCCAACGCGACGGCGACGTGCAGGAACCGCACGCGTCCACTCTGTACCGCACCGGCGTCGTTGGGCGGGTACTGCAGGTCTCGCGGCTGGCCAACGGGACGACGAAGGTGTTGCTGGAAGGCGTCGCGCGCGCACGTGCGGCGCGATACACGCCGGGCGGCGCTCTCTTGCGGGCCGCGGTGACCGCGGACCCGCTGCGGGCGGAGTCGACCGCGGCCTCGGACGACGCCATGTCGCGGCGGGCGGCCAGCCTGTTCGAGGAATACGTCGGGCTGCACCGGCGGCTTCCGGCCGAAGTGTTGTCGCTCGTACAGGGCAGCGAATCGCGCGAGCGGCTCGCCTACGCGATCGCGGCGCATCTGCAGGTGCGGCATATGGTGCGGCAGAATCTCCTGGAGTCGCCGTCGTTCGCGTCGCTCACCGAGCGGCTGGCGGCGGTGCTCACAGCCGAGATCGAGATCCTGCGGCTCGAGCGCAAGATCGAGAACGACGTGCGGGGCTCGCTGTTTCAGAATCAGCGCGAGTTCTACCTGCAGGAGCAGCTCAAGGCGATTCACCGCGAGCTGGGCCAGGAAGACAGCGACGATTTCGACGAGCTGGAGTCGGCGATCGCGTCGAAAGGGCTGCCCGAGCACGCGCGGGAGCGAGCCGAGCGCGAGCTGAGAAAGCTGCGCCGTACGCCGCCGCTGTCGCCCGAGTCGACCGTTGGGCGCAACTATCTCGACTGGCTGTTGGGGCTCCCGTGGACGGAGCGCACGGACGATTTGCTGGACGTGTCGCGCGCGCAGGCGGTGCTCGACGAGGATCACTTCGGGCTGCAGGACGTGAAGGAGCGGATCCTCGACTACATCGCGGTGCTGGCGTTGGTCGGGAAGCTCGAGGGGCCGATCCTGTGCCTGGTCGGCCCGCCCGGGGTCGGCAAGACGTCGTTGGGCAGGTCGATCGCCCGTGCGTTAGGCAGGCGCTTCGCCCGCATGTCGTTGGGCGGCGTGCGCGACGAAGCCGAGATCCGCGGGCATCGCCGCACGTACATCGGGTCGCTGCCCGGCCGCGTGCTCCAGGCGATGCGGCGCGCCGGCGTCGTCAACCCGGTGATTCTGCTCGATGAGGTCGACAAGATGGGACAGGATTGGCGCGGCGACCCGGCGGCGGCGCTGCTCGAAGTCCTCGACCCCGAGCAGAACCGCGCGTTCAGCGATCACTACCTCGATGTCGAATACGACCTGTCGCAGGTGCTGTTCATCACGACGGCCAATTCGTTAGGCCAGGTTCCGGAGCCGCTGCGCGACCGCATGGAGATCATCCGGCTCCCGGGCTACGTGGACCACGAGAAACACGCCATCGCGCGGCAGTACCTGGTCCCGCGGCAGCTGCGGACCCACGGGATCGACCCGGCCCTGGTGACCATCCAGCCGGATACGCTCACGGAAATCGCGCGGGGCTACACGCGCGAAGCCGGCGTGCGCGAGCTCGAGCGCCGCATCGCGCGCATCGCCCGCAAGCTGGCCCGGCGCGCGGCCGCCAACCCCGCCGTGACCGCGACGCCGATCACCATCGCGCCCCAGGATCTCGTCGGCTTGCTGGGCGTGCGGCCGTATGACGACGATCGGACGCAGCTCGAGGATCGGGTGGGGGTGGCCACGGGCCTCGCGTTCACGTCGGTCGGCGGCGATCTGCTCGAGATCGAGGTGGCGGTGGTGCGCGGGCGGGGCCGCCTGCAATTGACGGGTACGTTAGGCGACGTGCTCAAGGAATCCGCCGGCGCGGCGCTAAGCTACGCGCGGTCGCGCGCCAGCTTGTTGGGCATCGACGCGGATTTTGCCCGCGGCCGCGACATCCACGTGCACATTCCCGCCGGCGCGACGCCCAAGGATGGCCCGTCCGCCGGCATCGCGATCGCGACCGCGCTCGTGAGCGCGCTCACCGGCGCGGCCGTGCGCGGCGACACGGCGATGACCGGCGAGGTCACCCTCCGCGGACGCGTGCTGCCCATCGGCGGACTCAAGGAGAAGCTCGTCGCGGCCCGGCGGGCGGGCGTCGCGCACATCATCATGCCGGCGGCCAACGCACGCGAGCTGGACGAGATCGCGCCCGACATTCGCGAGGGGCTGACGTTCCATCCGGTGTCGACGATGGACGAGGTGTTGTCACTCGCGCTGCGCGCGGACCGCCACGTCGATACCGGCATGGCGGTGTCCGATGTCGCGCACTGACGGCAGCGAGGAACCGCAGTCCGGATCGCGATCGGAAGCGCTCGTCATTCGACGCCTGGAATTTCTGGGCGGACAAGCCTCACCCGATGGTTGGCGTCCGGACGCCGGGTTGCCCGAAGTCGCCTTCAGCGGGCGATCCAACGTGGGGAAATCGTCGCTGCTCAACACGCTCGTGAGGCACCACTCGTTGGCGCGGGTCAGCCAGCAGCCCGGGAAGACGCGCGAGATCAACTTCTTTTCGGTGAACGACGCGCTGGTGCTCGTGGACTTGCCCGGCTACGGCTACGCGCGTGTATCGCAGGAAGAGCGCGCGAAATGGCGGCCGCTCATCAACGCCTACCTCGAGTCGAGCGTGCAGCTTCGCGGTATCGTCCAACTTCTGGATGTGCGGCGCGATCCGTCGCCGGACGACCGTCAGATGCTGGAGTTCATCGCCGAGCTCGGCGCGCCGACGATTGTCACCGTCACGAAGGTGGACAAGTTGTCGCGGGCGCAGGCGGCGGCGCGGGTTCGCGAGATCACGGCGGCACTCGGGCTCGAGGCCGATCAGGTGATTCCGTTCAGCGCCGTGACGAGAGCGGGCCGCGACGAGCTGGCGAGCGCCATCGAAGATCTCATCGCGGCGCCATCGTGGCGGCAGCCGTAGCGCGAGCCCGCATGCAACCTGGCGTGTCGCAGATCCAGATCGGTCCGTTCCCCCTGCGACGCTTTTGTGTTACGGTACCACATGGCTCTTCTGCCCCTCAAGAAGCTGTCCCCCGCTCCGGGCGCGCAGGTCGCCGACGCCTGGCTCGAGCAGATCGCTGATGGCCTCTCGCACGAGGACGGCGATCGCAACACGCTGTGTCGCCGGGCGCTGTGCGAGATCTGGTATCCGGGGTTCGCGCGCAATTGGGACAGCGCGGTCGAGGACGAGGCGCTGCCCCTGGCCACGCGGGCGGCACTGCTGGCGCTCGATCCGCGCAACGTGACCCTCGAGCCCGAGTACTACGCGGACTGCGACCAGGCGCGCTACCAGCGCGTGAAACCGCTGCTCTGGCTCTGGTACAGCTTCGACCGGTCTCCGTTAGGCGGTCAGAACGTGGACATCGGGGTGCGGCTGCGCCGGCTCCTCGCGTCGCGCATCTTCAAGCGCTGCGGCGAGAATTTCAAGGCGTTCCAACACGTCGAATTTTCGTTCGGCTACAACATGGAGGTGGGCGACGACGTCGTGATCCACCGCCACGTGCTGCTGGACGACCGTGGCGGCATTGTGTTAGGCAACAAGGTCTCCATCTCCGACTACGCCAACGTGTACAGCCACACGCACAGCATCGTCGATCAGCGCGACGTGACCAACGCGACCACGCGCATCGACGACGGCGTGCGCATCACGTACCACGCCACGGTGCTGGCGGGCGTGCACGTCGGGTGCGACGCCATGGTCGGCGCGGTCGCGGTGGCGACCAAAGATGTGCGGCCCCACCACGTGAACGTTGGCATCCCGGCCAAGAGCGTGCGCGTCAAGCCGAACGCGCCGGCCAAGCTCGACGAGTGTCTGCCGACGGCGCGGCAGCGGTCTACCGGAGGAGGCGGACGCGCGTGATGGATCGCTCCAGGTTCGCGAGTGTCGCACGCCGGCTGCTCGGCGGCGTCGCTCTGGCCGCGATGACTGCGGCCTGCGCCACGTACTGGCCGACGCTGAGTGGTACGAGCGCGCATACGCGCGGCGACGCGTTCACGTGCTCGATGGACCAGCTCAAGGAGCTCGGCTACACGCCGCGCACGTGGAACGAGCGCGAGGGTTCGATCGATGCCCAACGCATCAATCGGGACGCGTCGGGCCAGCTGCCCGAGGAGCAGCAGCAGGTGGACAAGCTGGTCGTGCAGACGAAGGCCAACGGCGAGCGCGGGTCGACGATCGAGGTGCGCACCGAGACGGTGCTCCGCCACTACACGCGCTCGGGCTGGGTCGAAGACGGCCGTCCGGCGTCGCAGGCCGTGCAGCAGTCAGGGAAGGCGCTGCTGGACCGCTGCTCGGGAGCCGCGGCGGCCGGTTGATCGGCGCATCAGAGCGGCACGCTCGCGGTGATCTGCCCGGCGCGTCCCGGCAGCTCGGCGCGGACGATGCGGCGCACCGGCACGCGGCCGGGTTGCGTTAGGCACTCGGCGGCGATCGTCTCCAGGGCCACGAACGCGACCCCATCGGCCAGCCATGCGTCGAGCTGGCGCTCGAACAGCCCGAGCAGCGCCGTGCCTTCCACTTCGGTGTGGATCGAGTGGATCTCGGTGCCGGAGACCGCCCGCCGATAAAACGCGATGAGCGACGCATCATCCGGCGTCTCCCGCGAGTTGTACGTCTCGTCCCACGTCGGGAGCGTGGTCGGCAGCTGGATGGTGCGAAAGCGCGTTCCGCCGGCCTCGGGGTAGAACGGCGGGCCGCCGCGTGTATCCGAGGCGTACGCGAGGTCGTAGCGGTCCTGGACGGCAAGCGACCGGGCCGTGGCGTGCCAGCCGGGCGCCGCCGACGCCCGCGCGCGCCGGCCGAAGATCTCGGCGAACGCGTCGTGCGCTCGACTGTAGTCGGCGGCGATCTGCGCTTCCGTTAGGCGGCCGAGTTTGTCGTGCCAGCGCACGTGATCCCACGCGTGCACGCCCACCTCGTGGCCGTCGGCCACCAGGCGGATGTCCGACGCCAACCGCCTGCCGATCAGCGGCGCCGGGAGCAGCGTCCCGTAGAGCGCCGTCCGGGGACCGTACATCGACAGCGCGCGCGAGCGGAGCATCTTGCGCAGAAACCCCTTTCGCGTGAACAGCCGCGCCACGGCCCGCCCCGAGCGATCCGGGCCTAACGTAAAGAAGAACGTCGCGCGGATGCCGCGCGCGCCGAGCACGCGCAGCAGATTCGGTACGCCGGCGCGGGTGCCGAGATACGTATCGCAGTCCACCTTGAGCGCAATGCGCCGGCCGGACGGCGCCGCCGGCGCCGGATGCGTCACGGGACCAACGGGCGCTTGCGCGACCCCAGGTAGAAGTCGAGCGTCAACCGAATGGCGTCGTCGAACCCGATGCGGGGCGCCCAGCCTAACTTCGCGGCGGCGTGCGCGACGGACGGGACGCGGGTCGGAATGTCCTGATAGCCGTCGCCGTAGTAGGACTCCGAGCGCACCTCGACGATGGAGGTGCGTTGGGCGGCATCCTCGTAGCCCGGGTAGCGCGCGACTCCCGCGAGCAGGCGCTCGGCCAGCTCACGGATCGAGACGTCGTTGGCCGGATTGCCGATGTTGAAGATCTCGCCGTCGGCCACGCCGTTCTCGTTCACCAGGATGCGCATCAAGCAGTCGATGCCGTCCCGGATGTGCGTGAACGATCGACGCTGCCGCCCGCCATCCACGAGCTTGATCGGCTCGCCGTACAGGATGTTGTGGAGGAACTGCGTCAGCACGCGCGACGAGCCCTCTTTGGGCGAGTCCACGTTGTCGAGATGCGGACCGATCCAGTTGAACGGCCGGAACAGCGTGAACTTCAAGCCGGCCTGCTGGCCGTAGGCGAAGATCACGCGATCGAGCAGCTGCTTGCTCGTCGAATAAATCCAGCGCTGCTTGTGGATCGGACCGTACACGAGCGTCGAGCGATACTCATCGAACTCGGCGTCCGGGCACATGCCGTACACTTCCGACGTGGACGGGAACACGACGCGCTTCGTGTAGCGCACGCATTGTTTGACGATGCGCAGATTTTCCTCGAAGTCGAGCTCGAAGACCGAGAGCGGATCGCGCACGTACGTCGCCGGCGTGGCGATCGCGACGAGCGGCAGCACGACATCGCACCGCTTGATGTGGTACTCGATCCATTCCTTGTTGATCGCGATGTCACCCTCGAGGAAGCGGAAGCGCTTGTTCTCCAGGAATGGCTCGATCTTCTCGGCAGACATGTCGAGGCCGAACACTTCCCAATCCGTGGTGGTGAGAATGCGTTCGGTCAGCGCGTTGCCGATGAAGCCGTTGACGCCGAGGATGAGGACTTTCATGTGGCGGGTTGAGTGTTAGGCGCGTGGAGCGCGAGGTGGCGCGCGAGGTCTGCGCCATCGCGCTCGATATCGCCATCGATCTGCGCGCGCACGATCTCGAGCCATTGGGGGTCGGCGGACCCGCACGCGACGTAGAGCCGGTCGTCGATCATCCGCATCTCGCCCGGATGCGCGCCCTGCGCGCTCCAGCCGCCATTCCGCGTTCGCCAGAGATACAGCGTTCGTCTCGCGTGCGGCGTGAAGGCGCCGGGATACGGGTGCGACACCGCACGCACCAGATTATGGATCGCGGTGGCGCTCTGCGTCCACACGAAGGCGCCATCTTCGGGCCGGCGCTTGCCGAACGTGGTGGCGCGCGTGGCATCCTGGGGCCGGCGGGGTGCGCATCCGGCCGCGAGTGCGTCGAGTTGGCGATCGAGGATTCGCACGGCGGCGTCGCGCACGCGCGCCTGGACCTCGCACGCCGTGTCGTCGGGACCGATCGGGACGGCTTCCTGATCGACGATATCGCCGGCGTCGGCGCGCGCGGTCATCACGTGGAGTGTGGCGCCGGTCTCCGTTTCCCCGTTGAGCACGGCCCAATTGACGGGGGCGCGTCCGCGGTAGCGCGGCAGGAGCGAGCCGTGCACGTTGAAGTTGCCTAACGGCGCCACGGCGAGCGCGGCCAAGGGCAGCATCGACCGGTAGTAGCACGAGAGCACCAGGTCCGGCGCGGCCGACCGCAGACCGGCCAGTTGGGCGTGTTCGTCGAGGCGCGCGTCGAGCCGCACCGGGATCCCGTTGCGCACCGCGAGCGACGCCACCGACGGAAACCACGTAGACTCGCCCGGCGCATCGGCGTGCGTGTACACGACGGCGATGTGCGCGTCCCGCTCCAGCAGCATCGAGAGACAAGCGTGACCGACGTCGGCGTAGGCGAAGAGCGCGATGCGCGGCCCTTTCATGGGCGGGGCACCGATCCTTCGACCCCGCCGTCCTCGAGGCGCATTAGCGCACCCGTCGCGCCGTAGACGCGCCGCACGAGATAGCGCGGACGGCCGCGCACCTCCTGATAGATGCGTCCGACGTATTCCCCCACGATGCCTAACCCTGCCATGAGCACGCCCATCACCACGAACGCGAGCGCAAACAACGTGAACACGCCGTCGGCCTCCGAGGCCCGCAGCAGCACGAACCGGCGGATCAGGAGATATATGCCCAACACGAGGCCGCCGCTCGCCGTGAGGAATCCGAACAAGGTGAAGACCTGCAGCGGCACGACCGAGAATCCCGTCATCAAATCGAAGTTGAGGCGGAACAGCCGATAGAGCGAATATTTGGAGGCGCCGGCGCGTCGCTCGGCGTGGCGGACGGCCACTTCGGCCGGCCGCCGCGAGAACGTTTGCGCGAGCGCCGGGATGAACGTGGACGACTCCTCGCACCGATTGATGAGATCGATCACCTCGCGCGAATACGCGCGCAGCATGCACCCGTAGTCGGTCATGCGGATGCCGGTGATGGCCGTCGTGACACGATTCACGACGTGCGATGCGACGCGGCGGAACAAACTGTCCCGCCTCACTTCGCGCACGCCGCCCACCACATCGAATCCCTGGTCGGAGAGCGCGAGCAACTTCGGAATCTCCTCCGGCGGGTTCTGGAGATCGGCATCCAGCGTGACCACCACATCGCCGCCGGCGATGGCAAAGCCGGCCAGGATGGCGGGGTGCTGCCCGAAGTTCCGACTGAGCTCGACGACGCGGAGCCTGTCGGGATAGCGATCCACGAGGTCCCGCAACAGGTCGAGCGATCGATCGCGGCTCCCGTCGTCCACGCAGATCACCTCCGACGGCCGATCGAGTGCGTCGAGCACCGCGAACACGCGCGGCACCAGCTCGGGGATGTTGGCTTCCTCGTTGTAGACCGGGATCACCACCGACACCTTGGCCCGCGGCGCGCCGCTCATCGCGCGCTCCGTTGGGCAATGTCGCGCACGGCGGCGATCACGTCATCCTGATCGGCGTGGGTGAGCGTCGGATACAGCGGCAGCGAGAGAATGCGGTCGGACACGAAGTGCGCATCCGGGAAATCATCCGGCCGCCAGCCGTAGCGATCGCGATAGTACGAGAATTCGTGCGCCGCCGTGTAGTGCAATCCCACACCGATGTTGCGCGCCTTGAGCTCGGCCATGAACGCGTCGCGACCGATGGTGAGCGCATCGAGATCGAGCAGCGGCGTGTAGAGGTGCCACGCGTGGCGCGACGGGTATGGCACCGGCTCGGGCAAGAGGAGCGCATCGAGCCCGCGGAACGCCGCCTGATACCGCTCGGCCAGGCGCCGTCGCGCCTCGATGAACGCGTCGAGCTGCGGCAGCTGGTGGATGCCTAACGCTGCCTGCATGTCCATCATGTTGTACTTGAAGCCGGGGATCGCGACATCGTACCGCGGCGAGCCGGCGCGGTCGAAGCGCTTCCATGCATCGCGGCTCAATCCGTGGAACTTGAGCAGCGTGACGCGCGACATCACGTCTTCGTCGTGCGACACCACCATGCCGCCTTCGCCGGTCGTGATGTTCTTGTTCGGGTGGAACGAGAACACGCTCGTGGTCGGGAACGAACCGATGCGCCGTCCTCTGTATTCCGTGCCCGCGGCGTGCGCCGCATCTTCGATCAACACCAGATCGTGTGCGCGCGCGAGGTCGAGCAGCGGGTCGAGATCCACGGGCTGCCCAACGAAGTGCACGGGAATGATCGCGCGCGTGCGCGGGCCGATGCGACGCGCCACGTGGTCGACGCGAATCTGCAGCGTGTGCCGATCGATGTCCGCGAGCACCGGCGTCGCGCCGACGAGCTCGATGACGTTGAGCGTTGCCACGAACGTCAGGGGCGACGTGATGACCTCATCCCCCACCCCGATGCCGTGCGCCAGAAGCGCGAGGTGGAGGCCCGCGGTGGCCGACGACACCGCCGACGCGTGGCGCGCGCCGACGTACGCGGCGAATTCGTTCGTGAACCGTTCCACCTTGGGACCGGTCGTGATCCACCCCGAGCGCATGCTGTCGACCACCTCGGCGATCTCCGCGTCGCCGATCGTTGGGCGCGAGAACGGGAGGAAGGTCGTGCGCTCCGCGGGATGCAACGCGGGTGGGCGGGCGGATTCGGTCATCTCGTCGGGTTCGGGGACGCGGCTCGTGCCGGAAAATTCGCCAATACAACATACTTCCGATTTGCGCCGAGGGATGTCCCCGGCGCCGGCGAGGCATCGAACTCCGCGCGGGCGCGGCGCTTGATGACGACCACCAGGTGCTCGGGCGAGTTCCATCGTTTCCAGAACTCTGCGCGCGACCAATACAACTCGGGCGATCGCACGCCGTCGGAGCCGAGCTCGTCCACGTAGTCGGCGACGGCGATCGGATGGCGAAGCACCCAGGGGAACTCCTGCGGGTAGCAGCGATACGAGACGACTTCCGCATCAGTGGTGCGCGCCGCGATGAGCGCGAGGTTGTGCGCGGAGAGGTCGTCGGCAAACTGCGGCAGGGCGAGAATGATGGCGAGGTAGACGCCGCCCCAGCCCAACACGGCCGGCAGCAGCGCGCGTCTACCGTGCGCGCGAGCGAGTGACACTCCGATCCAGGCGCCGGCGAGGAGAAGTGCCGCGCCCAACACCGCGAACGCCACGGCGTGATAGCGGCGCAGCTCGCCGCTCGCCAGGCCATACCCGACGCCGCCGATCGCCACGATGGTCACGGTGACGGCGTGGACGACGAGCGCGCGCCTCACGCTCTCGGTGCGCGTCAGCACGGCGCGGGCGACGAGCGCGGCAGCGGCCGGGAAGGCCGGGAGGATGTACGGGAGCAGCTTGGAGCGCGACAGGGAAAAGAACACGAGGACGACGCAGAACCAGACGGAGAAGAAGAGCGCATCGGGGTGCGCGGCGGCGCGGGCGCGCCACGCGTCCATCGTCTGCCTAACGGAACGCGGCGTGACGAACGTCCACGGGACGAATCCGGCGATGAATGCGGCGACAAAGTAATAGATCGGGCCGGCCCGTCTCGCCTCGCCGGTGGCGAAGCGTGCGAAATGTTCCCGTACGAAAAAGATCGAGGCGAAGGCAGGGTTGGCGTGTTGGACGAGCACGAACCAGGGGGCGGCGAGGACGAGAAACACGATTGGCGCGGGCGACCAGAGCGCGTCGCCGACGCGTCGCCAGCGGCCGGTGACGGCGGCCCATACGAGCAGCACGAGGCCCGGAAACACGATACCGATGAGTCCCTTGGCCAGCATCGCCAGGGCGACGCAGGCGCCTAACGTAGCCAGGGCGCCGGTGGCCCGGGCGCCTCGCTCGCCGGCAGCGAGAAAGCGCCGCAGCGCGAAGAACGCCCCCGTGAGCGCGAGCGTCAGGATGCCGTCGGTGAGATTGTACCGGCCCAACACGAAGCTCAACGGCGCCGACAGAAGGATGAGCGCCGCCCACAAGCCCCACCCCGGTAGCTCCGGCGTCTCGAGCTCGACGACGAGCAGCGCGGCCGTGCCCAACGCAGCCAGGCGCGTCGGCAAGCGCGCCGCGTAGGCCGTGAGCCCGAACGCATGCATCGACAGGGCGTTCGTCCAATAGAGGAGCGGAGGCTTTTCGAAGTAGTGCGCGCCGTTCAACTCCGGCGTCACGAAGTCGTGCGACGCCAGCATCTCGCGCGGGACTTCGGCATAGCGCGCCTCGTCGGGCTCGATGAGCCACGACCCGGGCAGCTCGAGCATGAGCAGTGCCGCGAAGACGAAGAGCAGGACGAGCAGCACGCGCCGCTCGCCCCGCGCCGCCGCTCCGTTAGGCAAAGGGCCGGCCGCGCCGGTCACGCTCAGCGCACTCGCAGCACGTCGTCCACGGCGCCGCCATCCCCGCCGCGCAACAAGTAGGCGGCTTCCCGCAGCGCCACCGCCGAGCGCGGCCAGGCGAACCGCCGAACCGCATCGTCGATCGACACCCACTCGGATCGCGCGTGCTCGCCCGACAATCGCACACTGCCCTCGCCCACGATGCCGGCAAACGCAACCGCAAGCGTGACCACGTGCAACGTGTGCAGGTAGAACGGCTGCACCGTGACATTGTACAGGTGCGTCACGATGAGACCCGTCTCCTCGGCGATTTCACGGATCGCTGCATCTTCCGGTCGTTCCCCCGGCTCGATGTGGCCGTGCACGGCTTCCCACGCGCCGGTGCATCGCGTGTTGGCCGCGCGCTCGAGCACGAGCGTGCGCCACTCGGTGCCGTGACGCCGGAGCGGATACACGTCGACGGTGGCAACCCGGGCTTCGATCATGGCGCGAAAGATAGAAGGTGGTGAGCGGGAACGCGGCGAAACGCCCTTGCACGCAGGAATCGCCGCGCCAGGCAGAGTAGGGCCTCGGACGCCTCGGCGACCAGGGCGCTCGATTGCGGAGCGTCGCGTTCGGACCCCACCTTTCCGGCGTGATCATTTCGCCATGCGCGTTCTAATCGTTGAAGATGATCCCGAGCTCTCGCGCATTTTGCGCGACGGGTTGGGCGAACAGCATATCGACGCGGTGATCGTGCACACGTTCGCCGACGGAAGCAATGCGGCCTTCTCGCACGCGTACGATGTCATCATACTCGACATCATGCTGCCGGGCGGAAGCGGCCTCGACCTCTGCGCGCAGGTGCGCAGCGGCGACATCGCGACGCCCATCCTGATGCTCACGGCGCGGAGCGCCGTCGACGATCGCGTCCGCGGTCTGGAGGCCGGCGCCGACGATTACCTCGTGAAGCCGTTCGCGTTTCGCGAGCTGCTCGCGCGCATCCACGCACTCGCGCGACGTCAGCCGCGTCTCGAGCCATCCCTTCGGCGCATCGAGAACCTCGAGGTAGATCTCCGCGCCCACCGCGTTCGGCGCGCCGGAACGGAGATCGTGCTCACCGGCAAGGAGTACACGCTGCTCGAGTTCTTTCTGCAGCACGAGGGAGAAGTCGTCGATCGCGCGGCGATTACGGCGTACGTGTGGGACGACAACCACGATCCGTTCACCAACGTGCTCGAAGTACTCGTCCGGCGGTTGCGGCGCAAGATCGACGAGGGCTTCACGCCGCGCCTCATCCACACGGTGCGCGGCGCGGGCTACCGGTTTGGGCAGTCCTGAGCGATCGATGCAGCCGCTGACACGCATCCGGCTCGGCCTCACCGCCTGGTACGCGGCGACGTTCGGGCTCATCCTCGTGTTGTTAGGCGGGGGGTTGTTCGCGGTGATCCGGTCGCAGATCACGGCCCAGCTCGATACGTCGCTCGAGGCCGCCACCGAGCAGCTCATGCGCGCTGCGAACATTCGAGAAATGGAAGCGGCCGAAGCCCGGGGCCAGGTCGTGGACGCGGTGGATGAGCTGCACATCCCCGACCGGCAGCTCTTTCTGCTCACGGCGGCGGCAGCGCCCTTCAAGCCGCCGTCGGCGCCGGCGTGGGTGACGCGCGCCGCTGAGCGCGCGATCGCGGCGGGGGATGTGACGCTCAACTCGCACATAGGCCACGGCCACACGCTGCGCATTCACGCCGCGGCGTTCACCACGTCGAGCGGCACGCGCTACATCGCGCTGGCGGCCGCCGACCGCGTGGAGCTCGAGGACCGCTATGCGTCGCTGATCGGCGCGTTCGGCGGCGCCTCGCTGGCCGCGCTGCTGCTGGTTGCGTTAGGCGGCTGGATTCTCATGCGCAAGTCCACCGCGCCAGTCGAGGCGACCATGTCGCAGATGCGCCGGTTCATGGCCGACGCCGCGCACGAATTGCGCACGCCGATCGCCGTGCTCAGGACGCGGGCCGAAGTCGCGCTCCAACGCGAGCGCGAGCCATCCGCCTACATCGAGACGCTGACCCGCGTCGAAGAAGAGGCCGAGCGGTTAGGCGGCATCGTGGGCGACCTGCTTACGCTCGCGCACGCCGACGCCGGGGAATGGCCGGTCGCACAGGAGCCCTTCTTCCTCGACGACATCGCGCTCGATGCGGCCGACGCCGCGCACGTCCTGGCGCGGCAGCGCGGCGTGGCGCTCGACGTCGGGACGTTCGAGGAAAGCCCGATCATCGGCGACCGCGCGCTCGTCCGTCAGCTGCTCATGCAGATTCTCGACAACGCCGTGAAATTCACGCCGCACGGCGGACGGGTGCGCGTGGATGTTTCGGCGACCAACGGAACGTCGACCGTCGTCATCGCCGACACGGGGATCGGCATCCCGGCAGCCCAGATGCCGCACGTGTTCGACCGATTTTACCGCGCCGAAAACGCGCGCGAGCGCGCGCCCGGCGCCGGCCTCGGCCTCTCGATCGCCCGGTGGATCGCCACGGCGCACGGCGCGACGGTCTCGCTCGATTCGGCGCCGGGCGCCGGCACCACGGTTACACTGCGATTTCCGCGCGCGCCCTGACTGTAATCCCGCTGACAGCTACGCCGCCTAATTTCACTGCGAATGCGCTCCACGATCCCTCCGCCGCATCCGACTGCGAGGCGTGCGCTCCTGGTCGGTGCCGCCATCGCAGCCGGCGCCATGTCGGCGCCATGCGCGCACGCCCAACAGCCGTACACGCGCGCGCAGGCAGTCGCCGCGGCGCTCTCCTCGCAGCCGCTCCTGGCGCTGGCCGGCGCCGACAGCGCGACGGCTGCAGCGGGGCTGTCCAGCGCGCGCGCGTATCCCAACCCGACGTTTTCGTTTCAGTACACGAAGGACATTCCGCGGCACCACTCGATGCTCGACATTCCCCTCGACTTTCCGTGGGTGCGCAACCCGCGCGTCGGCGCAGCCGCGGCCGGCCAGCACGCGGCGACGCTGCGTCTGGGTCTCGCACGCGCGTCGGTGACGTTCGTCGCCGAGACCAGTTACGCGCGCGTGCTCGCCCTCCAGGAACACGCTCGGTTAGGCCGGCGCGACGCCCTCGACGCCGACAGCCTGTTTCACATGGCGCAGCGCCGGGAGCAGGCGGGAGACGCCAGCGAGCTGGATGTGAAGCTGGCGCAGATCAACGCAGGACAGCTCGAAAATACCGCGCAGGACGACTCGCTCACCGCGGTCCTGGCGCTGCTCGATCTGCAACGCTTGATGGGCATGACGGCCGACACGCCCGCCATCTCGCTCGCCGACAGCCTCGTCATTCCTGCCGCCGATCCGTCGCCGCCGGCCGACAGCGCGGCCCCGTTCGCCGTTGCGGCCGCGCGCGCCGACCTCGATGCCGCCGAACGATCGTACACACTGGAACGACGCAACGTCTTCGCCGCACCGTCGGTCGAAGCGGGCATCGAGGGCGGCGATCCGACGGGGCAGGAGCCGGGCGCGCTGCCGCTGTTCGGCGTGACGATTCCGCTGCCGCTGTTCGATCGGCATGGCGGTGCCATCGCGACCGCGCAGGCGGCGCGCGATCGCGCGCGCGCACAGCTCACGCTCGCCACCCGCGAGAGCGACGCCGAGCGCTTGCGGTCGGCGCGCGAGCGGGCGTTAGCCATTGCGCGCGCGGAGCGCGACCGGCAGCTGTTGGCCGGCGCCGACACGGTGGCCCGCATGTCGCTCGCCGCGTATTCCGAAGGCGCGTCCGCGCTGCCTAACGTATTGGAGGCACAGCGGAACGCGCGCGGGATGCTGCTGCAATTCGTCGACGACGTCGCCGCCGCCCAGATCGCCGATGCGGCGCTCCGGCTGGCGACCGCTTCCAGCCAGAGCCCGTAATGCCACGATTCCTCCTGTTGTGCGCGCTCGCCGTGGTTGCCGTATCGTGCCGCCGCGGCGATGAGGCGAGCGACGACACGGGCGCCGGACCGCCGCCGGTGGTCGGCGCCCGCACCGCGCAAGCAACCCGGCATCCGTTCATCGAAACGGTGGACGCGATCGGCACCGTTGCGGCCCGACCGCGGGGATTGGCGGCGCTGTCCGCACCGGCCACGGCGCGCGTGCTGCGCATCGACGTCGCGGTCGGCGAGCGCGTGCACGCCGGACAGGCGCTGGTGGAGCTCGATCACGCGCCGTTCGACGCCGCGGCCAGGAGCGCGCACGCCGCGGTCGCGACTGCGCAGGCGAGCTTCGACCGCGCGGCGCGTCTGGCCGATCAGGGCATCGCGCCGCGCAAGGACGAGGAGACGGCGAGTGCGGAGCTGGCGCAGGCGCAGGCAGCGCTCAGCGCCGCCCAACGGAACGCCGAGTTGGCGACGCTGCGCACGCCGATTTCCGGCGTGGTGACGCGCCTCAATGCCGTGTTAGGCCAGTCGGTCGACCCGGGGCAGCTCGTCGTGGAAGTGGCCGATCCGTCGGCGTTGGACATCGTGCTCGCGCTCTCTCCGGCGCTCGCGGCGCGCGTGCATGCCGGCGACAGCGTGTCGCTCGTGGCCGGCGCGAACGCCGGCGGCGAGACGCTGGGCGACGGCATCGTGCAATCGGTCGCCGTGACGCTCGACTCGGCCACGCGCAGCGTCGGTGTCCGCGCGCGTCTCGACCACCCGGCGCGCGCGCTGCGCATTGGCGAAACCGTCTTCGGGCGGATCGATGTCGCGGTGCACGCCGACGCGGTGTCGGTGCCGATCCAGGCCCTCGTGCCGGAGGGCGAAGGCTACCGCGTCTACGTGGTGGATTCGTCCGGCGTCGCGCATGCGCGGGACGTCGACGTCGGCGCGCGCACGGAGACCGACGCCGAGATTCTGAAAGGGCTCGCCGCCGGCGAGCGCGTCGTCACCTACGGAGCCTACGGCGTGGCGGACAGCGCGAAGATCGTCCCGGTCAAACCGTGAGTCTCTTCGACCACCTCGTCCGGCAACGCCGCTTCATTTATCTGGTGGTGGCGCTGCTGAGCGCCGCCGGCATCGGTGCGGCGCTCCAGCTGCCCTCGGCCATCTATCCGGAGCTCGTGTTCCCGCGCATCACGATCGTGGCGCAGGGGTCTGCGTTAGGCGCGCGGCAGATCGTGTTCAGCATCACCCGGCCGCTCGAGGAAGCGGTGAGCGTGGTGCCCGGCGTGAGCCGCGTCGATTCGAAGACGATTCGCGGCTCATCGCAGATCGACGTGACCTTCGCGCCCAACACGGACATGATCTACGCGCTGCAACTCGTGCAGGCGCGCGTGAACGAAGCGCAGCAGCAGCTGCCGCCGGGCATCCAGATCGAAGTGGCGCGGCTGACGCCATCGCTCTTTCCGATCCTGTCGTACAACCTCGAGGGCGGCGATCCGGCCACGTTGTACGACATCGCGCGGTACCAGATCAAGCCGCTGCTCTCGCGCATCCCCGGTGTCGGGCTGGTGGATGTGCAGGGGAGCGATGTCCGGGAAATCGAAGTGGTGGCCGACCCCGAACGGCTGGCGTCGGCCGGCCTGTCGTACGATGACCTCGCGGCGGCGATCGACTCCGCGATCACGCCGCAGGCCGTCGGCCGCGTCGCACGCGACTACCGGCAGTATCTCATCGTCACCGACAACGAGGCGCACGATGTCGATGACGTGGCCAACGTGGTCGTGTCCGACGGACTGCGGGTGCGCGACCTCGCCACGGTCATGTTAGGCACGGAGGACCACGTGAGCGTCATCGCCGGCGATGGCCGCCCGGCGGCGCTGCTCAACGTGACCCGGCAGATCGGCGGCAACACGCTGCTCATCGCCGACAGCGTCGCGGCGATCGCCCGGCAGGTCCAGCGCACGCTGCCGCCGGGCGTGCGGCTCAAGCCGGTCTACGACCAGGCATCGCTGGTGCGCGACGCGGTGCGGTCGGTGCGCGACGCGATGCTCGTCGGCGCCGTGCTCGCGGTGCTGATCCTGCTCGTGTTCCTCCGGCACGCGCGCATCACCGCGATCAGCGCGACGTCGATCCCGCTCACGCTCATGATCACCGTGTTCGTGATGCGGCTGCTCGGCCAGACGTTCAATCTGATGACGTTAGGCGCAATGGCCATCGCGATCGGCCTGGTGATCGACGACGCCGTCGTGATCACGGAGAACATCGCGCGGCACGTCCATCTCACGGCCGACCGGCACGCCGCGATCCGGGAGGCCGTGCGCGAGCTGGTGTGGCCGGTGACCTCGTCGACCATCACCACGGTGGTCGTGTTCCTGCCGCTCGGCTTGCTGCAAGGCGTGGTGGGACAGTTCTTCCACGCGCTGTCGATCACGCTGTCCATCGCGGTGTTGGTGTCCCTGCTGCTCGCGCTCACGATCATCCCCCTGCTGAGCGAACAATTCGTGACGGCGCACGACGTGGAAGGCGGAGGCGTGGACGAGCGGGGATCCGGTATCAGCGCCCGCATCGGGCGGATGCTCGGACGCCTAACGGACGCGTACTCCCGCTCCCTCGACGCGGCGCTCCGGCATCCCGGCCGCACGGTGGTCATCGCCGCGCTGCTGGCCGCGGGCGGCGTGGTGGCCTACCAGTTCACCGGCACCGGGTTCCTGCCCGAGATGGACGAAGGGGCGTTCGTGCTCGACTATTTCACGCCGGGCGGCACGGCGCTCGCGGAGAGCGACCGCCAGGTTCGCATCGCCGAGAGCATCCTCGCCCGGACGCCCGAAATCTCCGGCACGTCGCGCCGGTTAGGCGCCGAGCTCGGCCTGTTCGCGACCGAGCAGAACAGCGGGGACATCGTGGCGCGCCTGGTGCCGCGATCGGAGCGCCACCGCAGCGTCGATGAGGTGATCGACGATGTGCGGCCCAGGATCCAGGCCGCTGCTCCGCGGCTGCACATCGAGTTCGTGCAGATTCTCTCCGACGTCATCAACGATCTCGCCGGTGCGGCGCGGCCCGTCGAGATCAAACTGTTCGGCGCGCAGCTCGACGCGCTCGAGCGCTACGCCAAAACGCTGGCCGAGCCGATGTCGAAGGTGGATGGAATCGAGGACCTGTACGATGGCGTGAGCGAGCCTGCCGCCGAGATGCTGCTGCGGGTGGATGGCGCCGAGGCGGCGCGGGTGGGCCTCACCCCGGCGCAGGTCGGGAGCGCGGTGAGCGCGTCCCTGTTAGGCGTGGACGCCGGCCAGGTACACGCGGGCGACCGTCCCATCGGCGTGCGCGTGCGCGCGCCGGACTCGGTGCGGTACGACCCGCTGCGGTTGGGCTCGCTGCCCGTCATGACCGGCGCGACCGGCCGCGCCATTGTCCCCTTGTCGAGCCTCGCCTCGGTGCACGCCGTGGACTCGCGGGCCGAGCTGGACCGCGAGAACCAGCAGCAGATGCTCGACATGACCGCCGACGTCAGCAACCGCTCGCTCGGCGATGTGATCAAAGATGTGAAAGCGGTGCTCGCGGCCCACCCGCCGCCGGCCGGCATCCGCGTGGAGCTCGCCGGGCAGTACGCGAGCCAGCAGCAAGCGTTTCGCGCGCTCCTGCTCGTGTTAGGCCTGGCCGGTGTCAGCGTGGTCGCCGTGATGGTGATTCAATTCGAGTCGTTCATCGAGCCGCTCATCATCGCGCTGGCGGCGCCGGTGTCGTTCGTCGGCGCGGTGCTGCTCCTCCTCATCACCGGCACGCCGCTCAACGTGTCGTCGTTCATGGGGCTGATTCTGCTCGTGGGGCTGATCGTGAAGAACGGCATCATTCTGCTCGACTTCACGCGGTACCGGATGCGGCACGAGGGCATGGCGCTGGACGCGGCGCTCCGCGACGCGGCGCGGGTGCGCCTGCGGCCGATTCTCATGACCACGCTCTGTACGCTGTTCGGGCTTCTCCCTCTCGCGTTAGGCCTGGGCCCCGGCAGCGAGCTGCAGCGCCCGCTGGCGCTGGCTGTGATCGGCGGGCTGGCCCTGTCGACGCCGATCACCCTGTACGTGGTGCCGTCGTTAGTCATGGCGATCCGCGCCCGGCGCCGCTCGGCGGCGGCCTGGTAGGCCGGCGCGGAAATTCCCGCTCGCCACGACGCGACGCGGTAGGCGCGGCTAGCGCGCGTCTCGGCGCTCGGCCGTCGGCGCGGACTTCTTGCGCATCTTCGATTCGATCGTGCGGCGCCAGAGCCAGAAGCCGATCACGACCAGCACGACGAAGATGGCGAGCGCCCAGCTCGCGTCGCCAACGATGCTCTGGAGCCGCTCCAGGTTGCGCCCGAACAGATAGCCGATCAGGCCGAACGCGGCCGCCCACACGATGCCGCCGCTCGCGTTGTACATCGTGAAGCGCCCGTAAGGCATGCAGCCCACGCCGGCGAAGAGCGCCGCCCAGGTGCGCAGCAGCGCGATGAACCGGCCGAAGAACACCGTCTTCGCGCCGTGTCGCTCGAAGAAGCGTTTGACGTGCTCCAGCTTCGCGTCGTTCACGCGGAAGAAGCGGCCGTAGCGGCGCACGAATGCGATGCCGCCGCGCCGGCCGATCCAGTAGCCTCCGGCGTCGCCGAGAATCGCCGCCGCCGCGGCGACGGCGATGACCAACGCAATTTTCATGTGGCCGCGCGCAGCGAGCGCGGCAGCCGCCACGAGCGCGGTTTCGCCCGGCACGGGCACGCCGAGGCTCTCCAGGCCGACCACGAGAAACAGGAGGCCGTAGCCGTAGGTGCGAAAGAGCTGGAGAAAATTCTCGTGGAGCATCCGTTAGGCCGATGTCAGAGCACGCGCCAGAGCGTCGGCGCGACGTCGAACGAGAACGTCCACCGGCCCGCGCCGCGCCGCAGCCCTCGCGCGACATCGAACCGGGCGAGGTCGAACAGCACCAGAAGCCCCGCGCCGATCGATGGATACCATCCGCGCGCCGCACCGGCGAAGGGCGCACCGCCCGTCACGTACACCGTGTGCACGTACGGCGCGAGCGTGGCCGTAGCCGACGCGCGACCGAACGCGCCGAGCGAGATCGGCGGAAACGGGATCGGCATGCGCCACTCGGCGTGCCCGGTCAGGCCGACCCGCGCCGCGAACTGGTGGACGTCGTAGCCGGGTCCGCTCACCGGTCCGCCGAGCAAGACGTATTCCTGCGACGGCACGTCGGACGAGGCGCGCACGCCGGCCGCCGTCGCCTCGAGCACCAGGGCGTCGCCGCCGACCTTCCGTTGGGCATGTGCGTCGAGCGCCGCACGCTCGAACGTCGGATGGGCCGCGGCCAGCGTCGTGTCGCGGCCCGTGTACCAGCCGCCGCGCAGCTCCGCGTGCAGCGTCACGTCGCCTAACGGAGTCGATGCGAACGTCCGGCGCACGGCGACGCCCAGACGCGCCTCGCGCACCGACCACGCAGGCAGCGTAGCGCCATACGCGCCGTGCCACGGTGTCGCGTGCACCGCGAGGCGCCCCTGCTCCTCGTACGCCGCCGTCATCGACCAGTCCGCTGCCGCAAGACGGCCCAGCGCCACGTCGAGCCCGACGCCGCGCACGTCGTACGGGTCGGTGCGATCCGAGCCGAACTCCTGCGCCGCGATGCTGTTCGCCAGCGGCGACGTCTCTGCAATGTCGCCGGCCTCGCGGTACTCGCGCATGGCGAACAGCCCGATCGACCGGCCGGGCGTCCACTCGTAGGCGAACGAAGCGCGCCCTTTGGCCTGATGGTCGTCGAAGCCCCACCGGCCGGTGGCCGAGAGCGCGAGGCCGCCGCCCAACCGCGCCGTCGCCCCCGCGCCCAACGCCAACCCCTCGACGCGGTTCACGCGCGCGATGTCGGACAGCCCTCGGGCGGCCGGCTCCACGCCGGCCGCGCGCGAGATCGCCTCGGTACCGAC
The DNA here is from genome assembly GCA_036273715.1 of Gemmatimonadaceae bacterium. NCBI lineage: Bacteria > Pseudomonadati > Gemmatimonadota > Gemmatimonadia > Gemmatimonadales > Gemmatimonadaceae > Gemmatimonadaceae bacterium. Next base: position 105,617 of record DASUHB010000033.1, on the reverse strand, counting down.
CAGCGCTCGCACCTGCTCCTGCACCCGGCGCACGTCGGCCTCGGTCGCGGCGCGCACGTCCGAGGGCAGCGAGTCCAGGATGCGCCCCGTCCAGTGGTATGATGATACGATGGGTTGCGGCGCCTGCACGATCTCCGAACCCGCAAACAACGACGGGGCGAGGTGCGTGTTGATCCGGTAGCAGCAAATGTCCCACCGCCCGCGGATGATGCCTCGCGCCGGGAAGCGCATCCACGTGCCGGTGCGACGGATCTCGATGTCCTGATGGTAGGGCAGCCAGTACCGGTCGTCGACCAGCGCGTTCTCGAGCACGATCGAGATGTCGTCGAGCGCCGGATCCAGGTACGCCGGCCGTGTGAAGGCGAACGCCATGCGCACCACCTGCGCGCTCGCCGTGTCCAGATAAATCTCGCCGACGATGCGCGCCGCGTGCTCGTCGCGCGGACGCACGGCAACCTCGTAAACGAACCGATCCTGTCCCGCGAGACGAATCTCGAGCGAGTCGCGAATAGCGAAGTCGTAGAGATGCAGGCCGTCGGCCGACAGCGGGTGCGGCACGTCGCGGACCTCATCGCCTTCGCCCAGACGAATGAAATTCGGAAAGTTGTTCTGAACGATGCCGAGATGGTCCTGGTGGTACTCGATGTCCGTCGGCAGGAGCAGCGTGTCGCGGCGCCCTTCGATGATCTGCTTGCTGAGATTGGGCGCGCGCCAGTAGACTTGGAGCGCCAGCTCGTCCGACTTCACGATGGACGGTGGATCGGGGAACCCCTGCCCGAGTTGGACCAGAAGCGTGAGATAGCCGTGCGCGGTGGCCTGATAATCCACCAGCGTGCTGTCGGCGAGTTGCGCGGCGCGGCCTTCTGTCGCGCGCTCGACCAGCGCCATCGTGCGCGGGTCGTCCCATGCCTGCGCGTCAGCGGGTCGTACGGCGGTCAAGAGACCCACCAGGACACACAACGCGGCGGCGTGCGCCGCGGAGAACCGAAGCATGATCGAGAAATGTCGCGGGCTCGAGTGCAGGCGGCAAGCGACGCGATGATGACGCCCGACCGCTTCGTCGCGCTCGCCGAGTCCGGCGGACTCATCCCCGTGTGGCGCGATTGCCTGCTCGACGCGGACACGCCGGTGTCGGCATTCGCGAAACTGCGCCGCGGACCGTTTGCGTTCCTCCTCGAATCGGCGCCCGCGGGCAGCGAGACGTGGGCCCGCTACACCTTCCTCGGCACCGAGCCGCGCGCGGCGTGGCGATTGCGCGACGGCATCGTCGACGACTGGACGCCAGACCGCGGTTGGCACGGCGCGCGGCGCGCCGCCGATCCATTGGACGATCTCCGCGCCCGCCTAACGGAGTACACTCCCGCGGACGTCCCCGAGTTGGGCGCGTTCTGGAGCGGCGCCGTCGGGTATTTCGGCTACGATGTGGTGCGGCTCCTCGAGCGGCTGCCGAACGCACCGCCGCGCGCCATCGACGTGCCGGACGCCGTGTTCGTGTTCACGCGCGCGCTGGTCATCATCGACAATCTGCGCGCACAGGCGCGGGTCGTGGTCGCCGTGCCGGTCGAGCCGGGCCTCGACGGCCCGGCGCGCCGCGCCCTCTACGACACCGCGGTACGCGAGATCCAGACCGTGATCGCGCGGCTGCAGGGACCGGTTGCCCTGCCTCCGCTTGCGCTCGACGACTGCGCGCCGGCCGCCCAGGGCGTGTCGTCTTACTCGCGCGAGCACTTCGAGCGGGATGTCGAGCGGATTCGCCAATACATCTTCGCCGGCGATTGCTTTCAGGCGGAGTTGGCGCGGCGCATCGCCGTCCCCGTGGACTTCGAGCCGCTTTCGCTCTATCGGGCGCTGCGAGCCCTCAATCCATCGCCGTACATGTACCATCTCGTGCTCGACGGCATGGAGTTGGTCGGCAGCTCGCCCGAGCTGCTCGTCCGCGTCGCCGACGGCACCGTCACCGTTAGGCCAATCGCCGGGACGCGCCCCCGCGGCGCATCGCCGGAAGAAGATGCGCGGCTCAGCGCCGAGCTCCTCGCCGATGAGAAGGAACGCGCCGAGCACGTCATGCTGGTCGACCTCGGCCGCAACGATGTCGGGCGCATCGCCGCCTATGGAACCGTGCGCGTAACGGATCTCATGGTGATCGAGCGCTACAGCCACGTGCTGCACATCGTCAGCCAGATCGAGGGCGAGCTGCGGGCCGATGCGTCGGCCGTCGATGTGTTTCGCGCGACCTTCCCTGCCGGCACGCTCACCGGCGCGCCGAAAGTGCGCGCGATGCAAATCATCGACGAGCTCGAACCGGAGCGCCGTGGTCCGTACGGGGGCGCGGTGGGCTACATCGCGGCCGGCGACCGGCGCATGGACCTCGCCATCACCATCCGCACGTGCGTCATAGCCGGCGGTGTCGCGAACGTGCAGGCGGCCGCGGGCATCGTCGCCGATTCGGTGCCGGCCCGCGAGTTCGAGGAAACCGAAAACAAGATGCGCGCCCTCCTGACGGCGATCGGACGCGTGCGCGCGGCGTCGCGGACCGGATCGCCGGCGTGACGGCGGCCCCATTCCCCCCTCATCCGGCCTTCGGACTGCTATTCCACGACTCGAGCTCGATTTTCCACTCGCCGCTCGTCTGCCGCTTGAGCACCAACGTCATCTTCCCCTCGCTCTCGAACGGCTGCTGCGGCGGCGGGAACTCGATTCGCTGCTTGTTGATCCCCCACTCGTACGCCCAGTCGCCCTGAATAGTGATCTGCTTCCAGTCGATGGCGCAGTACACCATCTTCGCGCCTTTGAGCCCCGGCGTTAGGCCGTTGAGCCACGCGGCGATCGCCGCCTTCCCCACCATGGGCTCGAGACCCTGAATCAGATCAACGCCGTCCTCGGCCCACAATTCGGCCGAGGCGGGATTGTCCATCTGCTGGCACGCCCGCACCTCTTTCGCGTTGAGTGCGTCCACGGCGCGCCGCGCAACGCTGTCGGCGCTTGACGACGCCGCCACCGGGCTCGACTGCCCCCAGGCGATACCCGCCGCACCGAGGACCGCGATCACGGCGCACACCGCCGACCGCGCCGCACCACGCCACCTGCCTAACGAACGAGTCATGCGGCCTCCAGTGATTGCCAGCCGTTAGGCCTTCGCCACCGACACCACCTTGTCCCACACCCAGGCGCCGCCCGAGAGGTTCTCCTGGTGTGCCGACAACACGCCGTCGCTGCCCCCGCCCTTCGCGAACGCCAGGAGCTTCCCGACGAAGGCATCGTTCGCCCCGAATGAAAATCCGGTCTCGCTCAAATACTTGACGCCCCACACCTTGAGACCATCCAGGTGCTGCGCGCCGGCCTGAAATTCCGCGCTCGAGATCACGCTCTGGTCGTCCTTGAACATCGACAGATAGACCATCTTGTCGCCGCAGATGCCGCTGTTGAGCGTGATCACCGCGAGCGCGGGCGCCAACAGCACGTGCTTCCGATACCACCGCGCGAATGCGAACGGCTGCTTCTGCAGCGCGCTGCCGGCATCACGATTCCGCCAATGCTCGGCGGCCTCCTCGAAGAACGCGCGCATCTGCGACGTCTCATAGAGCCGCCAGAACAACTTCGCCAGCATCTCGGCGCCCGCGATGAGAATGCCCGCGATGAGACCGGCGCCCGCGCTCGCCGCCGCCAGGCCCATGTTCGCCGCGCCCTTCAACATCGTCCACATGCCCTCGCCGACGCTCACCGTCATCGCGCGATGAATCGTGTCCACGACCATCTTCGGATGACCCGAACCGAACTCCACATCGCGCGACGACTTCCATGCCTTGAAGCGCGTGATCGCCGCGTCCACCGTCACGACCACGCCCTTGCCCAGGTCTAACGCACCGGACAGCAAGCCGGATGCAAGAGCGCTCTGCGTCGCGCTCACGGCGGCATTGACGGCCGCCGTGACCAACGACGCCGGTAATTCGCACTTCCACTTTTCCTTCAGTGACTCGAGCAGGCCCTTCGCCACGTCCTGAAACCACCGCTTCACCCGCTCCATCACCGACATCAATTGCGTCTGTGCGTCGGGCTTGAGGAGGAACGGTTTGGTTGCGCCCCAGCCGGCGTCGATGATCTCGTTCCCTGGCACCATCACCACGCCCTGATAGGTCGACACGGTGTTCGCCACTGCATTGTTGAGCCCGGTCGATGCCCCGGCGTACGACAGCGCACCCCCCGCGATCGACATGCCGCCCTCGAGCAGCACGTTGAAAATTCGCGGCGACACCGTGAGATGTGAGAACAGATACAGCACGCCCAGGCGCGCATTGATGAGATTCTCGTGCATGAAGTTAGGCGTCACGCCCCACGCGCTGTCGGTGTCGCCGCCCTTCTGGACCTGCGTCGTCAACAGCTCGACGTATCCGTCCTTGTTCCGGCGCGACTTCTTCCACTCGTCGCCCGCGCCTTGCGTCTTCTTCCACGCCGCGAGCGCATTCTTGACGCGCGTCAGGCTCGCCGCGCTCTTGTCCTTCTGATACGCGCTCAGCGCGTTGTCGAGCGCCACCAGCTCGTTGCTCCGGCGGGCGCCGAGCGACTGGGTGTGCTTGATCCAGTCGTCGTATGGAACGAGGGATGTTGCCACGGTTGGTCTTCGTCTCGAGTAGAAGAAAGAGGCGGCCGCGCGCCGGACAAAGCCCGACGCGGTCGACGCGTGTACAAAGTACGAGCCCCGAGCGATTGCCGCAAAAACAGACGGGCCGCGGCCCGCGGCAGCCGCCAGTCGCCCGGACCCCGGGCCGGTGACATATTCCGTGTCATGCCTTTTCGCCTGACGAGCACCGCCGGCGACCAATCCTTCGAGCTGCAGGACGGTGCAACCTTCGTCGTGGGACGCGCGTCGGTGAGCGACCTTCCGGTTTTCGATCCAACCATCTCGCGCCGCCACGCCGAGCTCACGAGCGACGGTCTCACGATTCGCGTGCGCGACCTCGGATCGAGCAACGGGACGTTCGTCAACGGCGCGCGCGTGACCGAAGGCAGCGTTAGTCCCGGCGACACGATCGCGTTCGGCAAGGTGCCGTTCCGCGTCGCCACGATCACGCGGCCGCTCGCGACGCTGGGCTCGGAGCTGTTGACGGATGAGCCGACCCCGACGATGCCCAGCTCGACCATCATCCGCGAGCGGCCGTTCGGTCACCCGGGCGGCCTCTCACGCGTGATTCACACCACGAATCTGGCCGAGGCGAAGGCGCAGACCGTCATGACCGACGAGCATGCGATCACAGCCAAGAAGCTCGCGCTCTTGCTCGAGGTGTCCAAGCAGTTGTCGCGCGCCGCCGACGTCGATGCGCTGCTCAACACCATCGCCAGCGTGCTTTTCCAGATTCTGGATGTGGACCGCGTCGCCATCGACCTGCTCGACGACGAGGGCACGGGCGCGCACGCACGGCGCATCTCGCGCGATCGGCGGGGCGCCGCCGCCGGACGCGCCATCCCGCAATCCATCGCCCGCAAAGTGGTCGACGAGAAGGTGGCCGTGCTCTCGGACAACGCGCCGCAGGACGAGCGCTTCGGCGGCCAATCGATTCTCATGCAGAGCGTGCGATCGGCCATGTGCGCGCCGCTCATCGGCAGCGAGGACCGCGTGCACGGCGTCCTCTACGTGGACAACCTGACGACGACGCAGCGCTTCGATGACGACGACCTCGACTTTCTCGTCGCGTTCTCCAACATCGCCGCGGTGGCGCTCGAGAACAGCGAGTTCGCCGAGCGCATTCGGCGGCAGACGCTGGTGCGCAGCAACTTCGAGCGATTCTTTGCGCCCAACCTCGCGGCGCGCATCGCCGGCGCGCCCGACGCCGTCCAGTTAGGCGGCGAGAAGCGGACGGTAGCCGTGCTGTTCAGCGACATCCGCGGCTTCACGGCGCTTTCGGAAGAGATGCGACCGGACGACGTCGCGCACCTCCTCACGGAGTATTTCTCCGTGATGGTCGAGGTGGTGTTTCGCCACGCCGGCACGCTCGACAAGTTCATCGGGGACGCCATCATGGCGCAGTGGGGCGCGCCCATCGGCGGCGCCGACGATGCGGACAGCGCCATGGCCGCCGCGCTCGAGATGATGCGCGAGCTGGAGACGCTCAACGAGAAGTGGCGGGCGCGCAACCGGCCCGCGTTGCAGATCGGCGTCGGGCTCAATTACGGCGAGAGCTTCGCCGGCTACATCGGCTCCGAGCGCCGTCTGGAATACACCGTGATCGGCGACGCCGTGAATACGGCGAGCCGGTTGTGCGCGGCCGCGGAAGGCGGCGAGATCCTCCTCACCGGCGAGATGCGCGCCAAGCTCGTGTCGCCGCCGCCGATGGTGGAGCGCGGCACGATGGAGCTGCGCGGTAAGAGCCAATCGATTCCCGTCTACAGCGTGGTGCCGTGAGCGTGGTCCTGCCCGACGGATACATCATGCTCTCGGCGCGGTCGGCCCACGGCGTGGGGCTGACCGCCCTGCGCGGGCCGCTCGAGACTGCGTTAGGCTTCGGATCGTTCTATACCTACGCCGCGCACGCCGCGGGTGCGCGCCCGCTGGCCGGCCGCGGCGTCGCCTACGCCGTGCCGCTCCCGGGCGATGCCGCGCGCGTGGTGGTTCGACGGTCGCGGCACGGCGGCATGTTCGAAGCGCTCACCGGCGACCGCTTCGCGCCGCCAACCCGCGCGCCGTACGAGCTTGACACGGCGCTCCGCCTCGCGGCGTCCGGCGTCCGCACACCCGAGGTGGTCGCGTTCGCAGTGTATCCGGCCGGAGTCTTCCGGCGAGCCGATGTCGTCACGCGCGAGATCCCAGGCTCGGCCGATCTCGCCGCCGTGCTCGCCGAACCGATGCCGGAGGACCAGCGGCGCGCGGTGCTCGCCGCGGTTGCCCAACTGCTGGCCGAGCTCACCATCGCGGGCGCGCGCCACCCCGACCTCAACATCAAGAACATTCTGGTCCAGCGGTCCGCCACCGGAGACATGCTCGCCTACGTGTTGGACGTGGATCGCATCTGGTTCGACCGACCGGGCGCCTCGCGCGTGACCGAGCGCAATGTGGCGCGCCTGTCCCGCTCGGCGCGCAAATGGCGGCGAAGCGGCGCGCTCGATTTCGCCGACACCGACATCGGCTGGTTGGCTGCCATGGCGCACCACCTGGCCGCGGAGCCCGGCGTGACGCGGGAAGCGGCCGAGCCCGCGGCGCGCGCCTGACCGGCCATGCGCCTAACGGAATACGTCGCGCACCCGGCCCGCCTCGCGGGCAAGCTGCGCTGGCAGATGCTGTACGCGGGCCGGCGCCGCGACGTCACGGTCGACACCTGGAACGGACGGCTGACGTTCGACAGCCGCGACAAACTCATCGGCAAGTATCTGTTCGTGCAGCGGGCGTACGAGCGGCGCTACATCGAGCGCGCGCTGTCGGTGCTCGAACGCGACGGCGGGCTCTCCCGCGGCGGCACGGTGCTCGACGTGGGCGCGAACATCGGCATGATCTGCATCGCACTGTTGCGCCACGGCTGGTGCGAGCGGGCGATCGCGTTCGAGCCGGCACCGGACAATGTGCGGCTGCTGGACCTCAACATTGCGCAGAACGGATTCGGCAGCCGCATCGAACGCCTCGCGCTCGCCTTGTCGTCGACCGACGGCGAGATGGAGCTCGAGCTGTCGGACTACAACTCGGGCGACAACCGCCTGCGACCGCCTAACGGAGGCCGGGCCGGCGCCTGGCGCGAGGACCGCCGCGCCACGGTGCGCGTTCCGGTACGCCGCCTGGACGACGTGCTCGCCGAACGCCCAACGGACGCACGGGACATCCGGCTCGTCTGGCTCGACATCCAGGGACACGAAGCCCAGTTCTTCGAGGGCGCGCGCGCGACGCTCGCCCGCGGCCTGCCGGTGGTGTCGGAATTCTGGCCCTACGGCATTCTGCGGTCGGGCACGACGCGCGCCGGGTACATGCGCACGATCGCCGGCATTTTCACGCACGTGTACGTGCTCGCCGGCGACGCGGTGCAGCGGCAACCCGTTGCGTCCGTCGATGCCCTCTTCGATGTCTGCGCCGCCCCGAAGGCCATGCGCGAAGTCGTCTTCGTGAGAGAGCCGCACGCGTGAGCGGACGCCGCATCGGCATCGTCATGATGAGCGCGATCGGCGATGCGGTGCACGTCCTTCCGGTGGTGACGGCGCTCAAGCGGCACGAGCCATCGTGCCGCATCGTGTGGGTGCTGCAACCGGGACCTGCTTCGCTCGTGCGCGGACATCCCGGCGTCGATGAGATCATCGTGTACGACGCGCGCCGCGGATTTCGCGGCATGCTCGACGTTCGGGGCGCGCTCGCACGAGAGTCGCTGGACCTGCTCATTGACCTCCAGGTGTACGCCAAGGCCAGCCTCATCACCGCGCTCGCACCGGCTCCCGTGAAGCTCGGCTTCGACCGACGGAGAGCGCGCGATCTGAACTGGCTGGTGACCACCCGCCGCGTTCCCCCGCACGCCCCGCAGCACGTGCAGGACCAGTACTTCGAGTTCCTGGCCGCGTTAGGCGTACCGGCCGAGCCCGTGCAGTGGAACCTCGGACCCTGGCCGGAGGAGCGCGAGCGCCAGCGCGCGCTCGTCGCTCCGTTAGGCCGCCCGCTCGCCACGCTGGTCATCGGCGCCAGCCATCCCGAAAAGGAGTGGTCGGCCGACCGCTGGGCCGCCGTCAACGACGCGCTCGTCGAGCGCTGGGGCCTCGTGCCGGTGCTCGCCGGCGGCTCGAGTGAGCGCGAACGAGCCACGGAGCGCGACATCGTCTCCCGCGCGCGCCACCGGCCGCCCTCCACCCTCGGCATCCCGCTGCGCGATCTCGTCCTGCTGATCGATGCCTCCGAGCTCGTGATTTCGCTCGACACCGGCCCGCTGCACATGGCCGTCGCGCTCGATCGCCCCGTCGTCAGTCTCATGGGGTACAACAATCCCAAGCGCGTGGGACCATATCGCCGCTTTCACGATCTCATCGTGGACGCGTACGGCGACCCCGGCGAGGAGTACCCGGTTTCCCTCGCCCACCGCTACGGTCGGATGCCGCGCATTCAGGTGAGCGATGTGCTGTCGAGGGTCGAGCGCTGGGCGGCCACCTATCGGGCAGCCCCGCGCCAGCGCGGTTAGGCATCCGGCGCCGGATCGCGCCGCCGATACGCCGGATCGTTGTACATCTTGAATTGCCGGTACACTTTCGGCACCACCGCGCCGCTCGCGAGCCCCTCGAGCAACACCGCAAGTTCATCGGCCAGATCATTCCGCTGCTGCTCGAGCACGCGCACCCGGTCGGCGCACGTCGCGCGGAAGTCCGCGGTCGCGTCGCCGCGCTCCGCCTGCTCGCGCATGTGGTAGATCTTGAGCTCCATGATGCTGAGCTTGTCGGCGAGCGATCCCACCGTCTCAGCCACGCGACGTCCGCGCCTCGCGCACGACGCGCATCACTTCCGCGTCGATGCGCTCGATCAGATCGTTGCGCCGCTGGTTGAGCGCGTCGATGGCGCGCTTCGCCGCCGCCACCGCGTGGTCGTCCGCCGACCGCGCGTTGTCTTCCTCGTGCCACAACTCGACGTTCGTGCGCGCCAAGCGCGCGACCAACTCGCCAATGGTGTCGTTCATGCGATCCTGGGACACGGTCGTTCGTGGAGCAGCTTCCGGACGGCGGCCACCACCTGCTCCGCCCCGATTCCCGCCATGAATTGCTCGCCCGCCGCGTGCCGTTTGGCGCGGTCGCGCAGCGGCACGATGCGCGCGTGAGGTCCGGCAATCGCCACCGTCGTTGGTGCGCCCGACGTCCACGACACCGGCGAGGTCGGACCGAACAGCGTCACGCGCGCCACGCCTAACGCATCGGCCATGTGCGCGGGGCCCGTGTCGCCCGACACGAACACGCAGCAGCCGGCCATCACGCCCGCCACACGCCGCACATCCATCACCGGCAGCACCACCACACCGGGCGCCAGCGCCCTCATGCGCGCCACAAGCGCCGCGTCTTCCGGCGCCTGAAAGATGAGTACCGACACGCCATCGCGCAGCAGCGCACGCGCCGCATCGCCAAACGCCTCGACGCTCCAATCCTTGGCCGGCTCCCGCGTCGAGAGCAGCATGCCGACACGGCGCGCATCCGGCACCGCCCCCGCGCTCCGCGCGTCGCGCTCGCCACGCAACCGCTCTTCCTCGGACAAATGGATGCGCGGATGCGACGCAGCGTCGCCGAGCGACACGCCGGCGTCCTCGAGCAACCGCGCCCGCTGCCGCGGCACATACTCCATTCGCCCAACGCGCGACCGCGCGTGCGTATAGAACAACCGCCACGCGCCGATCCGCCAGCCAAGTCGCACCGAAGCGCCCGAGGCCCGCGTGAGCATGGCGGTGCGCAGGCTTCCCTGCACATCCATGACCCAGTCGTACCGTCGCGCTCGAATCTCGCGCCACATGGCGAGCGTGCGATCCGGATCGAATACGATGCGCTCGTGCACCAGCGGATGCCCGGCGACGAGCGGCGCCGCCTCCTGCCCCACGAGATAGTCCAGCCGCGCGTTCGGAAACGCCCGACGTAAGTCCTCGAGTAACGCAGTCGACAGCACGACGTCGCCCAATCGGCGAAGCTGGATGAGCAGGATCCGCTCTGGTGGTCGAAGTGCCATTCACGTTGCCCGAGACGGTGGCCAATATAACATTTCTCTCCCTGCCGATGACACGCGCTATCGCTCTCGCCCAACTCGCACGGTGACGCCGCGCGACGATCTCGCGCCGCGCGACATGCGGCGTGTGTGCATCGTGCTTCTGAGCGCGGTCGGCGATGTGGTGCACACGCTCCCCATCGTGAACGCCCTCAAGCGTGACGATCCAACGCGCCACATCACCTGGCTGTTGCAGCCGGGACCGGCAACGCTGGTCCGCGGCCATCCGTCGGTCGACGACATCATCGTGGTCGAACGCTCGCGCGGTTGGCGCGGCTTTCTCGATGCCCGGCGCGCCCTCGAGGCACGACAGTTCGACATCGCGCTCGCGCTCCAGGATTACATCAAGGCCGGCGTGCTCACGGCGCTCACCCGCGCTCCGGTCCGACTCGGCTTCGACCGCGCACGCGCGCGCGACCTCAGCTGGCTCTTCACCAACGTCCACCTTCCGCCGCACGCGCGACAGCACGTGCAGGACGAATACCTCGAGTTCCTCTCGGCGCTGGGTGTTCCGGCCGTCCCCATCGAGTGGCACGCGGGGCCGCGAGGCGCCGAGCGCGACTGGCAGCACGAGTTCGTCTCGCGCTTCGATCGCCCGATCGTCTCGCTGGTGATCGGCTCGAGTCGGCCGGAAAAGGACTGGCTTCCCGATCGTTGGGCAGAGCTCGCCCGCGTCCTCCACGATGCGTATGGACTCGCCCCCGTGATCGTCGGCGCGCGGACGCTCCGCGAGGTTGCAACCGAGCGGGCGATCCTCGCCGGCGCGCCGGGCGTCATGTCCGCGCTCGACAGCGGCCTGCCGCGCCTGACCGCCATCCTGGACGCGTCGGCGCTCGTGGTCTCGCTGGATACCGGTCCACTACACCTGGCCGTTGCGTTAGGCAAACCCGTCGTCAGCCTGCTCGGCTATACGAATCCCCTGCGCTACGGACCCTATCGCCGGTTCCAGGATCTCGTGATCAATGCCTACGGCGAAACCTCGCGCAACGGCGCGCTGTGCACCGACCGCCGCCCGGGGCGCATGCCGCGGATTGCCGTGCGCGACGTCTTGGAAGCGGTCGATCGCTGGCGTTCGACCTACGAGCCTGCTCGCTGACTCCGATGTCATGGTCCGCATCCGACGTCAGCGCGGCCGCGCGACGATCACGAATGTCGAATCCAGCCACGGGGCGTGCCGCATCGCCCGGTCCCACAGGCGCGTCGCCACCGTCGGATGCGACCGCGGCTTGGGATCGCCCAACACCGTGAGCACCGTGAAGCCGAACCGCTGCTCCAGCAGCGGCGGCAGCGTGGCCGGCGCATAGTAGAACAGGTGGTGGAAGGTGTCGTAGAAGCGCCCGCGGCGGCGGCTCAGGCCTAACCTGCCTAACATGGACTTCCCGCGCGACGCCGCCGATTCGATGTTCGGCACCCCGAGGTAGAGGATCCCCGTGGGCTTGAGGAGCCGACGCGCCAACTCCAGGTATTTCGCCGGCTGCTTGGGATGCTCCAACACCTGGTCGAGATACACGCAGTCGTAGCCGCCGCAGTCGAGCGGTAGCGCGAACAGATCGCCGGTATAGATGCGCGCCCCCACGCTCCGCGCCACCCGCTGCGTCGTCGCTTCGTCCACATCATACCCTTCCACGGTCCAGCCGCGCGACTTCGCCACGGCCAGCTCGACCCCGTCGCCCGAGCCAACCGAAAACAGCCGCCCCGGCGCCATGTAACGCTCGAGCAGCTCGATGTTGGCCGTCTTCTGCGCCAGCCGGAACGCGCGCGCCTCCGGCGTCCTCGGCCCTTCGGGAACGTAGCTCGCGTAGTAGGCGGCGAGATAAGCATCGGTGTACTGCGGGTTCATGAACCGCACGCCGCAGCCCTCGCAGCGCGAGATGCAGGCGCCGCGGTAGTCCCGATCGAACGCGCGCACGTCGGGACACGTGCACAACGGACACATGCCTAACGGAGGGTCGAACGTCGGGTCGACCGCCGTCACGCCGGCGCACCGTCGAGCGGATGAAACCGGTACCGGATGCCCACCCGCTCGAGCAGCGCCACCAACCGCCTGAGCGCCAGGCCCATCACCGTGAAATAGTCCCCGTCGACGCGCTCGACGATCGTCGCGCCGTAGCCTTGAATGCCGTACGCGCCGGCCTTGTCCATCGGCTCGCCGGTGGCCACGTAGGCCGCAATCTCCGAGTCGTCGAGCTCGCGGAATGTCACCCGCGTCGTTTCCACCCGCGATTCGACGCGCCGGCCGCCGCCGAGCACCACCACCACCGCCGTGTGCACGATGTGCGTGCGGCCGCTGAGCGCCCGCAGCATTCGGCACGCGTCGGCCTCGTCCACCGGTTTCCCGAAGATGCGGCCGTCCACGACGACGATCGTGTCGGCAGCGATGACCAACGCGTCCGGGTGCCGCGCCGCGACAGCCAGTCCCTTCTCCGTCGCCAGCCGCAGCGCGTGGCCGGTATCGGACTCGCCCGGGCGCAGCGATTCATCGATGTCCGCCGCGTCTATCTCGTGCGCGATGCCGATCATGCCCAACAGTTCGTGACGACGCGGCGATGCGGATGCGAGAACGACCCGCACGCTCAGCGCTCGAGCCAGAGCGTGACCGGCCCGTCGTTCACCAGATCGACCTCCATCATGGCGCCGAATTCGCCGGTCTCGACTCGCACGCCGCTCGCGCGCAGCAGCGACACGAACCGCTCGTAGAGCGGTATCGCCGTGTCCGGACGCGCGGCGTCGATGAAACTCGGCCGCCGCCCTTTGCGGGCGTCGCCATAGAGCGTGAACTGTGACACGACCAGGAGCGCGCCGTCCTCCAGCTCCGCCAACGCACGATTCATTTTCCCGTTCTCGTCCGCGAACAGGCGCAACCCGATCACCTTGTCGGCCATCCAGCTGACATGTTCGTCGGTGTCGCCGTGCGTAAAGCCTACCAGAAGACAGAAGCCGGCGCCAATGCGGCCGGTCACGCGGCCCTCGATGCGGACCTCGGCGCGGGAGACGAGCTGAAGCAGGACGCGCATGTCCGCGATCGAGTGGTGGTCAGCGCCTCGCGGCTGCGCCCGATCCGGCTCCAGCCGGCTCGCGGCCGGTGAGCGACCGGACCGTCTCGCGGAGCCCTTCGTCCAACGCGACCACCGGCGTGTAGCCGAGCATGGTGCGCACCCGGTCGAGCGAGGCGAGGGAGTCTCGCACGTCGCCGGTGCGCGCGGGCTCGTACCGTGCGTCGACGGTGGCGCCGAACAGGTCGCGGATGCGGCGCCAGAGCGCGTTCACGCTCACACGCTCGCCGCACCCGACGTTGTACGCCTCGCCTAACGCAGCCGCCGGCGCCTCGCAGGCCAGGAGGTTGGCGCGCACGACGTTCCGCACGAAGGTGAAATCCCGCGTCTGCTCGCCGTCGCCGAAGATGGTTGGCGATTCGCCCGCCACCGCGCACATGATGAACTTCGGGATCACCGCAGCGTATTGCGACGACGGATCCTGGCGCGGACCGAACACGTTGAAGTAGCGCAGCGCGACTGTGGCCACGCCGAAGGACGCATGGAACGCCCGGCAGTACTGCTCCCCTGCATACTTCGCGGCCGCGTAAGGCGACAGCGGACGCGGCAGCATCTCTTCGCGCTTCGGCAACTCGGCGGTATTGCCGTACGCCGACGAGGACGCCGCGTAAACGACGCGCTGCACCTGCGCGTCGCGCGCCGCGATCAACACGTTGAGGGTCCCGGTCGCATTGGCTTCGTGCGAGGCCAGGGGATCGCGCAGCGACCGCGGCACCGACGGAAGCGCCGCCTGGTGCAACACGAAATCGGCGCCGGCGATTGCTTCGCGACACGCATCAGGATCGGTGACGGACCCCTCGACAATGCGGATCCTCTCGAGCCATGGCTCGAGGTTTTCCCGGCGCCCCGTGGAAAAGTTGTCGAGCACCGTGACGCGATGCCCACCGACGGCAGTCACGAGATGTTCAACGAGGTGCGAGCCGATGAAGCCCGCCCCTCCTGTCACGACGTAGTGCACGGTGAAACGCGTCCGGGTGCGGGGGTGGGCGCCGAGGTCCGGCGCCCAGATGCGTTAGGCTACTCGACCGTCACCGACTTGGCGAGGTTGCGCGGCTGGTCCACGTTCGACCCCCGCTTCACTGCGATGTAATACGCGAGCAACTGCAGCGGAACCGCGGCCAGGATCGGCGTGAACATGTCGATCGTTTCAGGGACGCGAATCTCGTAGTCGATCTTGCCGGCCAGCGACGGCTCCGACCGGCTCGTGAGCGCAATCACCCGGCCGCCGCGAGCCTTCACTTCCTGCACGTTCGACACGACCTTGTCGAACACCGAGTCGTGCGGTGCGATGAACACCACCGGCATGTTCTCGTCGATAAGCGCGATGGGTCCGTGCTTCATCTCCGCCGCCGGATACCCTTCGGCGTGGATGTAGCTGATCTCCTTGAGCTTGAGGGCGCCCTCGAGCGCGGCGGGGAAATTGTACCCGCGGCCCAGGTAGAGAAAATTCGCGGCGTCGTTGAACTCGTCGGCGATGCTCTCGATCTCGTCGGCGCGATCCAGCACGTCCTTGATCTGGGCGGGGAGCTTCTGCAGCGCCTCGACGATCGGGCGGCCTTCCGCTGCCGGCAGCCCACGCAAGCGCGCCAGCCGCAGCGTGAACAGCGCCAACGCCATGACCTGGCTCGTGAATGCCTTGGTGGACGCGACGCCGATTTCCGGACCGGCGTGAATGTAGATACCGCCGTCCGACTCGCGTGCGATGGTCGAGCCGACCACGTTCACGATGCCTAACGCTCGTGCGCCGCGCTTCTGGGCCTCGCGCATCGCGGCCAGGGTGTCGGCCGTTTCGCCGGACTGCGAGATCACGATGCACAGGGTCTTGGGCCCGATCACCGGATTCCGGTACCGGAACTCGGACGCGTACTCGACTTCCACCGGAATGCGCGCCAGCTCCTCGATCATGAACTCGCCGATGAGCGCCGAGTGCCAACTGGTGCCGCAGGCGGTAATGACGATGTTGTCGAACTCGAGTAGTTCTTCGTTGGTCAGGTTGATGCCGCCCAGTTTGGCGGTGCCCTCTTCCACCAGCAGACGGCCGCGCATCGTGTTCTCGACGGTGGTCGGCTGCTCGAAGATCTCCTTGAGCATGAAGTGCGGGAATCCACCCCGCTCGATCATGTCGAGGTCCCAGTCGATGCTGTTCACGGCGCGCGTCATCGGCAGCGCCTGCATGTCGATGATGCGATACCCATCGCGCTCCAACACGGCGAGGTCGCCATCGTCGAGATAGATGACCTGGCGCGTGTGCGCGAGGATCGCCGACACGTCGCTGGCGACGAAGTATTCGCCTTCGCCCAACCCCACGAGCAGCGGACTGCCTTTGCGCGCCGCCACGATCTTGTTGGGGTCGCGACTCGATACGACGGCGATCCCGTACGTGCCCTCCACCTTGCGCAGCGCCTCGAGCACCGCCTCCTCGAGATTGCCGTCGAAGAATTCCTCGATCAGGTGGGCAAGCACCTCGGTGTCGGTCTCCGAGCGGAACGTGTGGCCGACGTCTTCGAGCGCCTGCCGCAACGACGATCCATTCTCGATGATCCCGTTGTGGACGACCGCAATGTTGTTGTCACAGGAGACGTGCGGGTGCGCATTGCAGAAGTTCGGCGCGCCATGCGTGGCCCAGCGGGTGTGGGCGATGCCGAGGGTGCCGTGGATCGGAGCCGCGATGACGAGCCTCTCGAGCTCGGAAATCTTCCCCGGCGCCTTCCGCGTTTCGACGCCCTTCCCGTTCATGATCGCTACACCGGCCGAATCGTACCCCCGATACTCGAGCCGCTTGAGTCCTTCGAGCAGCAACGGCGACGCGAGTCGCGGTCCTACATAGCCGACTATTCCACACATGTGGTTGAACCTCGGTTAGTCATCGTCCCAACCCGTCTAACGGAACACGCGACCGCGCGACCAGCTCGCGCGCCGCCGCGGCATTCGGTGCTTCCGCAATCACCCGTACGATCGGCTCGGTCCCCGATGGCCGCACGTGCACCCACCGGTCCACCCACGACAGCCGCAGCCCGTCCTGCGTATCGGCCTCGGCGTCGCTAAAGCCCTGTCGCAACGCATCATACACCGCGTCGAGCGGCGCGTTCGGCCGGTCCAGCTTGTCCTTTACGATGACGTATTGGGGATACCTGGCCACTATGGCCGAAAGCGGCGCGTTGTCCTCCAGCAACATTTGCAGCAAGAGCGCTACACCGACCGGAGCGTCCCGACCCAAATGCACTTCCGACAGAATGACTCCGCCGTTTCCCTCGCCGCCGATGGCGGCGCCCTCTGTGCGCATCCGAACCGCGACATTCACTTCGCCTACCGGCGCGCGCACGACGCGCGCGCCAGCCTCTCTTGCCACGTCATCGACGATCCGACTGGTCGATAGATTCGCGACTACTGGACCGCTCCTGTATCTGAGCACAAGCCGGGCCGCGAGCGCCAATGTCCAGTCTTCTCCAATCGCCGTGCCCTTGTCCGACACGAGCGCCAGCCGATCGACATCCGGATCGGTTGCCAAACCGACGTCCGCTTTCGACTTCAGCACGAGCCGTTCCAAGTCGCCCAGGTTCGACGCAACGGGCTCCGGCGGCCTCGTGAATCGACCGTCAGTCTCGACGTTGATCGCGTGCACGTCGCAACCCAAGCGCTCCAGCAGCTCGGGAACGATCGCGCCGCCCGCGCCGTGCGCGCAGTCGAGCGCGACGCGGAATTTTCGCTTCCGAATCTCGTCTACCTTCACGAACGGCAGCGACAACACGGCGTCGATATGCCGCGCGATCGCTCGCTCGTCGGTCTCCACTTCGCCCAGCGCATCCCACGTCGCGCGCGGAATCGTGCTTTCGACCACGCCGCGCATCTCAGCGCCTTCCGCGCCATCCAGAAAAAGTCCAGACGGGCCGATGAACTTGAGCGCGTTCCACTCGATCGGATTGTGGCTTGCCGTGATGGCCAATCCGCCGGCGGCCCGATGGTGCTCGACCGCGAGCTGAATGGTCGGCGTGGGTGCAAGTCCGACATCGATCACATCGCAGCCGACGGATTGCAGCGCCGCAATCGTCGCGCGATGAAACATCGGACCTGACACACGCGAGTCCCGTCCCACCACGACGCGACACCGCGTCGATGAACGCGGCGCCTCGGACCACTTGGTGCGCGCCCAGGCGCCGAAGCCGGATGCAAAGCGCGTCACGACGTCCGGCGTCAGCGCTTCACCGACACGCCCCCGCACTCCCGACACGCTAACCATCAGTCCCTCATACACGCTGTAACCTCCATCACGGTCCGAGACAAAGCTATGCGAACGCGTCGTAACAAGAATAACGAGAAGTCGTCGACCGTGACGGCTTTTCGCGAAGTTGATGCAGGGACGCGGCGTGTGAGCGCGCGGCGCGCCAGGCGCCGCGCGCGCGTTGGGCGGGGCGTCTCGATGGCGGCGCCGGCAAGGCGGACTGCGTTAGGCGGAAAGGCGGAGCGGTCAGCCGGCCGGCTGCGCGAGCCGCGCCGCCCGGACGGCATCGGGCATCGTGTCGCGCTGGTCCAGCTCGATCGCACCCGTCGTCACGGCTTCGAGGAACGCGTCGACCACCTGCCCGTCGAACTGGGTCCCCGACATCCGCTTGAGCTCGTCGAGCGTGTCCGCATACGACAGGCCTTTGCGATACGGCCGGCGGCTCATCATGGCGTCGAACGCGTCGGCCACCGCAATGATGCGCGCCTCGCGCGCGATGGCATCGCCGCCTAACCCGTCCGGCACGCCCGTACCGTCGATGCGCTCGTGGTGGGATCGCACGATGTTGAGCACCACCGGATTGTCGCCCAGCAGCGGCCGCAGAATCCGCCAGCCAAGCACCGGGTGCGTCATGATGTGCTGATATTCTTCCTTCGTGAGCGGACCGGGCTTGTTGAGCACGTCCTCACGCACGCCGATCTTGCCGATGTCGTGGAGCTGTCCGCCTAACTCGATGTGCCGGACCGTCGCCGCGTCGATGCCGAGCATGCGGCTGATCCCGACCGCGTAGCGGCTCACCCGGATCGAGTGGCCGCGCGTATACGGATCCTTGAGCTCCAACGCTTCGGCCAGCGACTGCACGCTCGCCAGAAACAATTCCTCGAGGCGCTGCGCTTGCGCTCTTACGCGCTCCTCGAGGCGCTCCTGATAGTCGCGGTTCTCGATCAGCAGCCGCCGCTTCTCCAGCGCCTGCGTCACACGCGCGCGCACTTCCTCGAAGCTGAACGGCTTCGTGATGTAATCCATCGCGCCCGCCGACAAACACGACACGGCGACTTCCACTTCCGCGACGGCCGTCACCATCACCACCGCCACTTCCGGGTGAAGCTCGCGGATCCGCCTGAGCAGCGAGGCGCCATCCATCCCGGGCATGCGCATGTCGGACAACACCAGCTCGACCGGCTCTCGATCCAGCAACGCCAAGGCGTCCTGCGCCGAGCCTGCCTCGAAGCAGTGGTAGCCTGCGCCCTGCATCAGGCGCACAAGTGCTTGGCGGAGCCGCGGCTCATCGTCGACGACGAGACAGCGCGTTCCATCGACGCTCGTAGCGTGCGTCACTGGTTTCGGGAGTTTATCTTGCGCGAACTGATCAACGGATCTTGGCATGACGCGCATCTTCGACGACGATCTACAGTCCGGGTTGGGCACGCGGGCCATCCATGCTGGTCAGCGACCGGATCCGCTGGCCGGCGCGATCATGACGCCGGTCTACCTCACGTCGACGTACGTGCAGGAGGGGCTCGGCAAGAACAAGGGATTCGAGTACGCGCGCAGCAGGAACCCGACGCGAGACGCACTCGAGCGGAATGTGGCTGCGCTGGAAGATGGGCGACATGGCTTCGCCTTCGCTAGCGGTACCGCGTGCGTCGACTCGATCATGAAATTGTTCCAATCCGGCGATCACGTGATCTGTGGCCAGAACGTCTACGGCGGCACGTTCCGCCTGTTCGACAAGCTGCTGCAGAAGATGGGTCTGCTGTTCACGTACGTCGACACCCGCGATGCCCAACGGATCGCCGACGCATGCACGCCTCGCACCGTCGCCGCGTTAGTCGAGACGCCGACTAACCCGCTCATGTGGATTACCGATCTGTCGGCTGCCGCGGAAGCGGCCCATCAGGCCGGCGCGCTGCTCATCGTGGACAACACGTTCGCCACACCGGTATTCCAGCGCCCGTTTGCGCACGGCGCTGACATCGTATTTCATTCGACGACAAAGTACCTCAACGGCCATAGCGACATGATCGGCGGCATCGCCCTGTTGCGGGACGACGACCTGGCCGACCGCTTGGCATTCATTCAAAACGCTTCAGGAGCCGTTCCAGGACCCTTCGACTGCTGGCTTGCCATGCGAGGCACCAAGACGCTCCATTTGCGCATGCCGCGGCACGACGAGAATGGGCGACGCGTGGCCAGCTGGTTGGCTGAGCGCGTCGGCGCCGAACGAGTCATTTACCCCGGGCTGCCGTCGCATCCCCAGCACGAGCTCGCCTGCCGCCAGATGCGTGGCTTCGGCGGTATGATCACGGTGGACCTCGGGACGCGCGAGCGTGCCGCGCGGGTGCTCGGTCGCACGAGAATCTTTTCCCTGGCGGAATCGTTGGGTGGAGTAGAGAGCCTCATCAGTCATCCGGCGTCGATGACCCACGCATCCGTGCCCCCCGAGCGCCGCGCCGAGCTCGGTATCGGAGAAGGGATGGTGCGGCTGTCGTGCGGGGTCGAGGACATTGGTGACCTGATCGCGGACCTCGATCACGCCTTCGCCACGTAGCCGCGACTTTCCGAGCGAGCGACCACCATGCCTAACCAACTGATCCAGATCGCGCCGGCCTCGTGGGAGCACCCGGCGGACCGCGCCGCGCTCAACACGCTGCGCGCCTTACCCGGCTTCGATGAGGTCCTGCGCAAGGTGATGGGACTCATTGGCGAGCGCGGCGTCCGGAGCTTGTTCACCGCCAACGCGGTGCGCGTCGGGCCTCGCCAGCGGCCGAAGCTGGACGCGCTGTACGAGGAAGTGCTGCACACCATGGACTGGGCGGAACGCCCCGACCTGTTCGTGTCGCAGAGCCCGGTGGCCAACGCGATGGCGGTAGGCTTCGACAAGCCGTTCATCGTCGTCAACTCAGCCGCCATCGACATTCTGGACTGGGACGAGCGCCGCGTGCTGCTGGGCCACGAGTTAGGCCACGTCATGAGCGGCCACGCCACCTACACCACGCTCGCGCTGCTCATTCTGCGAATCGGATTCAGCAACATTCCGGGGCTCGGCCTGATCGCGCTGCCGATCCAGCTCGCGCTCATGGAGTGGTCGCGCAAGGCGGAGTTGTCGTCGGACCGCGCCGGCTTGCTCGCCACGCAGGACCCGCTCGCCTCGATGCGCATGTTCCTCAAGTTTGCCGGCGGCATCACCACCGACGACGAAGCGAACCTCGATGAATTCCTCACGCAAGCGCAGGAATACGAAGAGCGCGGCGGCGCGCTCGACGCGATCTTCCGTGTGCTCAACGTCGCCATGCGCACGCACCCGTTCAACACCGTGCGCGCGGCCGAGCTGCAACGCTGGATCGCAACCGGCGCGTACGATCGCATCGTGAATGGCGACTATCCGCGCCGCGGCGACAACGACCGGCCCCTGTCCGACGACTATGCGGAAGCTGCCGGTTATTACCGAAACGAGGCGCAATCCGCGGTCGAAACGATGAAGGATGCGCTCCGCGGCGCCCGCGACGCGTTCAACAACGCCTACCGGAACGCTACATCAAAGTGAAGGTGTTGCTCGTCGGCGGTGGCGCTCGAGAACACGCCCTCGCCTGGAAGCTCACGACCGACGATCCATCCCTCGAGCTGATCGGTGCGCCGGGAAATCCGGGAATCGCCGAGTATGGCCGCTGCGTATCGACACCGGCCACTGACCTCGCCGGCCTCGTGGAGCTCGCGCGCCGCGAGCGGCCGTACCTCGCGATCATCGGCCCGGAGGCACCGCTCGCCGCCGGCCTGGCCGACGCGTTGCGCGCGCACGGGGTGCCGACGTTCGGACCCGGCGCGGCCGCCGCGCGCATTGAGGCCTCGAAGGCGTTCGCCAAGCAATTGATGCTCGATGCCGGCGTTCCGACCGCGCAGGCCGGCCGGTACGTCAGGCCGGAGGACGCGAAGCGCGCCGCGCGTGCGTTAGGCGCGCCGGTCGTGATCAAGGCGTCCGGCCTGGCCGCCGGCAAGGGCGTGGTGATCGCCCGTACGTTAGGCGAAGCGGAGCAGGCGATCGACGCGATGCTGGTCGGCCACTCGTTCGGCGAGGCGGGCAACGAGATCCTCGTCGAGGAGTTCATGGACGGCGAGGAGATGTCGCTGTTTGCCCTCACCGACGGACGGCGCGTCGTGCCGATGCTGCCCGCCCAGGATCACAAGCGCCTGCTCACCGGGGACACCGGGCCGAACACCGGCGGCATGGGCGCCTTTGCGCCGCTCTCTATCGCGACACCGGTCCTGGTCGACGATGTGGTCGAACGCGTGATGCGTCCGACCCTGCGCGCGCTGCACGATGCGGGTACCCCGTTCAGCGGCCTCCTCTACGCCGGCCTGATGGTGGCGAGCGACGGCTCGTCGCCGCGCGTCGTCGAGTTCAACTGCCGGTTCGGCGACCCGGAGACAGAAGCGCTGCTGCCGCTGCTCGAGGAGCCGCTCCTGCCGCGACTGTTAGGCGTCGCCGAGGGCGAGATGGAGGAAAGGCCGCTCCGGTGGAGCGGACGCCACGCCGTGACCACCGTGGTCGCGGCGTCGGGTTATCCCGAATCGCCTCGGTTGGGCGACCCGATCGCGCTGCCTGCGGCCCGCGCCGATGTGCACGTATTCCATGCCGGAACCCGCCGCGCGGACGACGGGCGCCTCGTCACCGCCGGCGGCCGCGTGTTCGCGGTGACGGCCGTCGCCGACACGCTCGCCGATGCCCAACGCTCGAGCATTCGTACCGCCGGAGGAATCGAGTTCGCGGGCAGCCAGTACCGCGCCGACATCGCGTGGCGGGAGCTCGAGCGCCATGCCGGAGCTGCCTGAAACCGAGACCATCGCGCGCGACCTGCAGCGCGCGCTCGCGGGAGCCCGCATCACCGGCGTGACCGTCACGCACGCCGACGTCCTTCGCGAAACCACGCCGGCCAAGCTGCGGCGCGCGCTCACCGGCACCACGATCGAGCGATGTTGGCGGCGCGCCAAGCTCGTCGTGCTCGATCTCTCGACCGGCAACCGGCTGGTGGTGCAACCCCGTTTCACCGGCGCGTTGTTGATCGACGCGGGCTCGCTCCCCGAGCGCGAACGCGCCTACTCGACTCTGCTGCTCAACCTCGCCGACGGACGCGCCCTCCACTATCGCGACATCCGCCGGCTCGGCACCGTGACGCTGATGTCGCCCGAGCGTTGGGAACGCCATGCGGCAACGCTGGGCGTCGAACCGCTTGACGCTGCATTCACCGTCACGCATCTATCGGGCGCTCTTCGGGGCTCCTCACAGGCGGTGAAAAAGTTGGTGATGGATCAGCGCCGGATCGCCGGCCTCGGCAACATCTACGCGAACGAAGCGCTGTGGCGCGCGGGGATCGATCCATCGCGTGCGGGCCGAACCATTCGTGCGGACGAGGTCGAGCGGCTGCACGCGAGCATCGTGGGCGTGCTGCGCGAAGCCATCGAAGCGCGCGGGACGAGCTTTCGCGACTATCGCGACGCATCCGGCGAGCGCGGCTCGTTCGCGGCACGCCTCGATGTCTACGGACGCGGCGGCGAGGCGTGTCATCGCTGCGGCGGCCGGCTCCTAGCTACCGACGTCATCGACGGCCGTGCGACCGTGTTGTGTCCCCGCTGTCAGCGATGAAGCGGCGCTCGCTCCTTCCGCCTTGCACCGACGATGACCAACTGGCGCGCATGCGCGCTGCCGTGACCGCGGATGCGCGAGACCGGCCCGGCGTCTATCGCATGCACGGGAGCAGCGGCGAAGTGGTGTACGTCGGGAAATCGAAGCGGCTGCGGACGCGTCTGCTCAGCTATTTCCGCGGTCGATACCCCGAGGACAAAGGCGCGCGCATCATTCGCGAGGCGGTGCGCATCGACTGGGACTACACACCGAGCGAGTTCGCCGCGCTGTTGCTCGAGATGCGGCTCATCAAGCGGCTGCGTCCGCGGCTCAACGTGGCGATGAAGCGGGACGACCGGCACTTCGCGTTCATCAAGATCTCGCGCGGGCCCGCGGCAAAGCTCACCGTCGTCCGAGGCCCAACGGAAGACACCGCCGCCTACTACGGCCCGTTCCAGGGCGCACAACGGGTGAGCGAATCGCTGCGCGAGCTCAACGACGCGCTCGGCCTGCGCGACTGCACGGTCGAGCGCAAAATGCACTTCTCCGATCAGAGCGAGCTCTTTCAGATCGCGCGGACGCCGGGCTGCATCCGATTCGAGATCCATAAATGTCTGGGACCGTGTGTCGGCGGCTGCTCGGAGGCGCAGTACGACCACCGGCTCGCGTTAGCACGCGCGTTTCTCGACTGTACCGATGACACGCCCCTCCAGACGCTGCGCCGCGAGATGGAGGCGAGCAGCGCGCGGCTCGAGTTCGAGCGCGCGGCCGCACTGCGAGACAAGGTGAACCGCCTCGAAGAGTTGCGCGTGCAATTTCTGCGGCTGCGGTTCGGCGTCGAGTCGCTGACGTTCGTGTACACCGTGCCCGGCCACGGCGGCGAGGACCGCGTGTACCTGATTCGCCGCGGCCGCGTGCGGGACGAGCGGCCCGCGCCGCGCACGCCCGCCGATGACGCGGCGCTCGAACGGGCCATCGCGGACGTCTACGGCCCGATCGAGCGCCAGACCACGCGCGTGCCGACGCACGAGATCGACGAGATGCTGCTCCTCACCTCATGGTTCGGCCGCTTCCCCGAAGAGCTGGAGCGCGTTAGGCACGTGCCTCACCGCAGCGTCTTGTCCAGATACGACACGGTCGCGCTGTCGGCGGCGAGCCAGGAGGCGTAGCGCAGGAAGCCGTGGATCTCGTCGGGCAGCACGAGCTCCTCGTATTGCACGCCTTGCGCATCGAGGCGCCGCGCGAGATCGACCGTCTGGTGGAAGTGCACGTTGCGGTCGTCATCACCTTGAATGAGAAGCACCGGCGACTTCCACGTCGACACGTACGCGACCGGCGACGACTGCCACGCCACCTTCTCCGCCGAATCCAGGTCGGCCTTCTCGTACTGCAGCGCGCGGCGCGCGAAAAACTCCTGCACGTCGGACATCCAGTCGTGCACGCCGTGCATGTCGACGCCGGCCGCGAAGAGATCGGAGTTCTTGGCCAGCGCCATCGCCGTCAGGAAGCCGCCGTACGAGCCGCCCCAGATGCCGATGTGCGCGCCGTTCACCTCCGGCAGCGAACGCAGGTATTCCGCGCCGGCCTTCACGTCCAGATACTCCGAGGCGCCGAAGCGGCCGGCGTGATCCGGATGATGAAACTCGTGGCCGTAGCCGATGCCTAACCGATAGTTGACGGCGAGCACCACGAACCCGCGCGACGCGAGGTACTGGTTGACCGCATACGAGTTCGAGTAGTAATCCATGGGGTGCCAGCCGAGCAGCATCTGGCGCGGCGGACCGCCATGGACGAACACCACGGCCGGTGCGTGCGACAGGCCGGGTTTGGCGAAGAGGTCCGCGTGCACCTCCGTGCCGTCGGATGCCTTGTACGTGACGGCCCGAGGCACGATGAGCTGCGATGCCGGAAAGTCCGAAGGAATCCGGTCGGCCCCGATGAGCCGCGCCGCGCCGCCGCCTAACGGAACGATCGCGGGCACGGGTGGCCGTCGCGCGTCGGCCGACAGGTACACCACCGATGCGCCGTCGCCGGTGACCACCGGCGTCCACTCGACTCCCGTGCCCGGCGTCAGATTCACCGGCGCCGCTCTGTCCACCGGCACCTTGAACACGTGACGGCGCTCGATGTCGTCCGGACCCGCACCCATGTTCGACGCGTACACCAGCGTCTTGCCGTCGCGCGACATCGTGATGTACTCGGCCATACCGCGCGCGGGCGTGAGCAGGAGCGGCGTTCCTCCGGAAGATTCAATGGAATAGAGATGCGGCCACCCATCGACATCCGAGAGGAACACGATGCGGTTGCCCGTTGCCCAGTGAAGATTCGCTTCGCCATCCGTGGTCGGCATGGAACCGCGCAGCGTGTTCGGACTCTGCCACACTTGATGGGCGGCCAGCGTCGACAGATTTGCGGCCCAGATGGCAAACGGCCGCGGATGCTGCTCGAGCATCGTCTCCGGCGCGCCACCGTTTCCCGGCCGGCGCACAAAGGCGATCTGCGTACCGTCCAGCGACCACTGCGGATTCTCGTCGATCGACGTCGAGGGCGACACGTAGCGCAGCGGCGTCGAGTCGTTGGTGTAGAGCGCGATGAACGAGTGGTCGCCGCGCGACGACACGAACGCGAGCGTGTTCCCATCCGGCGACCATTCCGGATCCTCGCTCTCGCCCGTCGCGAACAGCAGTCGCTTGCCCGCCTGCGATCCGTCGGTCGGAACTACCCAGATCTGATGATCTCGGACGTACGCGACGCGGTCGCCGCGCGGCGAGACCGCGGGGAGGTCGCCTTCGGCGAGCTTCTTGGGTTGACCGCCGCTCGCGGGCACGGTCCAGATCTCTACCATCGGCTGTACAGGACTCGATGCCGGATCCGGAGCCAGATTGCCCGGCGCCGGCCAATTGGCGTCGTGGTCGCCGCCGCGCACGTAGACGACCGTGTTGCCATCGGGGGTGAAGGCGAGATTCGTGAGCTCCTGCCCATCGTCGGCGGTGTAGCTCGTAACGCGATGCGCCTGCCAATCGGGCGCCGAAGCGACGTAGATGTTCCGCACGCCGCGTTCATCGAAGACCCATGCGACCCGCGCGCCGCTCGGCGCCGCGACGAGCGCCGACGGGAACGGGTACGACATGACCTGTTGCAGGGTGAACGGGCCCGACGCGCGCTGCGCACGGGCGACGCCCGTCGCCGCGCTCGCGGCCAGGAGCGCAGTCGCTATGCACACGAGCGACCTGCGGAATGAGCACTGATGCATGGGGATCCTCGGAGTGAGAGTGCGGCGCGGCGGCCGATGTCGCCGCGACGGACGGCGACATACTCGCGTCCGGCGCAAGCGGCGTCAACCAATTACTCGCTGCCGCGCACCAATTCGCGGTGGACGAATCCTCGCGACGATCAGCCGACCGTCTCCGCGTCGACCGGAATGATCGCGACCTCTGCCCGGCCCCGGGCAATCGTGAGCCGCGCAACGCTCGGCTTCAGGTTGAAGCGCCGCGGTCCGGCGGCGCCGGGATTCACGATGAGACGTCCATCGACTCGGGTGACGAGCGCTTGATGTGTGTGGCCGTACACGAGGACATCGCCCGCGTATCGGGCGGCGAGCGGCTCGGGTCGCGGCTGTCCGAGCTCGTGTCCGTGGCTTACGTGGATGCGGACACCCGCCACCTCGCGCACCAATTCCTGCGCGAGACGCGGGTCGTCCGGCTCATCGGTGTTGCCGAACACCGCCTCGACGGGCGCAATGAGCGCGAGCTCGTCGAGCACGTCATCGCCGCCGACGTCGCCGGCGTGAAGGATGAGCGACACGCCGGCCAACGCCCTGTGGACGCCCGGCCGCACCAGGCCATGCGTGTCCGAGATGAGACCGATGACGACGGGCGTGTCGTTAGGCATCGACGCCGCGGCGCGGCGCCGCGTCGCCCCACCGTGCGCTCAACCGGTGCTCCACGCCCAGGTGGTCGAGCACGCGGGCGACGACGAAATCGACGAGGTCATCGATGCCCGTTGGCGCGTGATAGAATCCCGGCGCGGCCGGCATTACGATGGCGCCGGCGCGGGACACGCGCAGCATGTTCTCGAGGTGGATCACGCTCAGCGGAGTCTCCCGCGGTACGAGGAGCAGCGGGCGTCTCTCCTTGAGCGTGACGTCGGCTGCGCGCTCGATGAGCGACCGCGACGTTCCGTGTGCGATCGCCGCCAGCGTCCCCATCGAGCACGGGCATACCACCATCCCGCTGGTGCGCGCCGAGCCCGACGCCGGAGCGGCGCCGCGATCGCCGTCATCGAACACGGTCACGGAGCGGTCCCACGCGGCCGCGCCGACCCGCGCGCGCAGGGCGTCCGCGTCCCCGATGCCGGCCTCCATGCCTAACAAACGCCATCCGTGCGATGACACGATGAGCGACACGGTCCGGCGGGCCGCCGCGAGCTGCTCGACCAGGCGCACCGCGTAGGGCGCACCGGAGGCGCCGGTGATCGCGACGACGATGGGCGCGGCGCGCGGCGTCATCGCCGGATCAGCCGCTCGAGCAGCACGAACCCGAAGAACGTGACGCTGATGATGCCGTTCATCGTGAAGAACGCGGCGTCGAGGCGGGACAGGTCGCCGGGCCGCACGAGCGCGTGCTCGTACACGAGCAGCGCGGCCACGACCGCCACGCCGGCGAGATACAGCGCGCCGCCGCCTAACGCCAGGCCGGCGCCCGCGAGGCAGAGTACGGTCAGCGTGTGGAGCGCGCGCGCGGCGCGCACGGCGCCGCGCTCGCCCAGCGTCACCGGCAGCGAGTGCAGGCCGTGCTGCCTGTCGAAGCCGACGTCCTGGAGCGCGTAGAAAATGTCGAAGCCGCCCACCCAACCCATGACGGCGATCGCCAGCAGCACGATCGCCCACCAGGGACTGCTCCAGGTGCCGGTCACGGCGAGATAGCCGCCCACCGGCGCGATGCCCGTTCCGAGTCCGAGCGCAAGGTGCGCCCAGTGCGTGAACCGCTTGGTGTAGCTGTAGAAGAGCACCCAGCCTAACGCAAGCGGCGACAGCCGGAAGCAGAGCGGATTGAGGCGCCACGCCGCGAACACGAAGAGCGCGGCGGCAACGGCCACGGCCGCCGCCGCTTCGCCGACGCCGATCGCACCGGACGGAATCTCGCGTTGCGCCGTCCGCGGATTCTGTGCATCCAGCCGGCGATCGGCGATCCGGTTGAAGCCCATCGCCGTGAACCGCGCCGCCGTGAAGGCGACGGCCACCCAGCCCACCACCCGCCACGTCACCGGTTGGGCATAGCTCGCGAGCACCACACCGACGAGCGCAAACGGCAGCGCGAACAGCGTGTGCGGCAGCTTGACCAGATTGGCGTAACGTGTCAGGCGCGACGCGCCCGTGAACGTCTGGCCCTCGCGCATGGGCGCCGTGTCCGTGGTCATGCCGCGCTCCGCGCCTCCCCCCGCGCGCCTAACTGAATGCTCACGCGCCGAGCGGAATGCCGAGCTCTGCCCAACGCGCGCGGACGCGGGCGTCGGTGGCCGCGTCCATCACCACTCTGCCGGGCCACGGCCGATCGAACCCTTCCTCCGGCCATTTGCGCGTCGCGTCCAGGCCCATCTTCGATCCATACGTGAAGGCGCGGCTCGAATGGTCGAGCACGTCGATCGGCCCCATCGTGAATCGCGCGTCGCGCTCCGGGTCCAGATTGTTGAGCGCCACCCACCACGCCTCCTGCGGATCGCGCACGTTCACGTCCTTGTCCACGACCACCAACAGCTTCGCCAGCGCCATCAACCCCTGCCCCCACATCGCGTTCATCACCTTGTACGCGTGTCCGGGATACTGCTTGTCGATCGACACGAAGACGAGGTTGTGAAAGATCCCCTCCGCCGGCATGTGATAGTCGACGATCTCGGGGATCGTCAACTTGAGCAGCGGCAGAAAAATGCGCTCGGTGGCATGGCCGAGATAGAAGTCTTCCATCGGCGGCCGGCCGACGATGGTGGTCGCGTACACCGGATTCTCTCGCATCGTCACCGCCGTGACGTGCACGCACGGATAGAGATCGGCTAACGAATAGAATCCCGTGTGGTCGCCGAACGGCCCCTCGGTGACTAACGGCTCGCGCGGATCGATGTACCCTTCGATCACGATCTCCGCTTCGGCCGGCACCTCGAGGTCGCACGTCACCGCCCTGGCGAGCGAGACCGGCTCGCGGCGCAGGAAACCGGCGAACAGAAACTCGTCGACCGTCGGCGGGAGCGGCGCCGACGCCGCGTACACGGACGCCGGATCGGCGCCGATCGCGATGCACACCGGCATCGTCTCGCCCCGCCCGGCCATCACGCGCCAGTGCGCGGCGCCGACCTTGTGGCGCTGCCAGTGCATCGCCAGCGTGCGCGACCCCAGTTGCTGCACGCGGTACATACCGACGTTCCGAATGCCGCGCACCGGGTCGCGTGAAATGACCATCGGCAGCGTGATGTAGGGACCGCCGTCTTCCGGCCAGCAAGTGATGATCGGCAGTCGGTGCAGATCGATCTCGTCGCCCTGCCACACGATGGCCTGGCACGGCGGCGACCCGCTCCGCATGCGCGGCGGAAACTTTCCCACCTCGAGGAGCCGCGGCAGCAGCGACAGCTTTCCGAGAATGCCCTCCGGCACTTTGAGCTCGAGCAGCTCGGTGATCCGCGCGCCGATCGCATCCAGGTCGTCCACGCCTAACGCCATCGCCATACGCCGCAGCGAGCCGAACAGGTTGATGGCCACGGGATAGTTCGATCGCGACCCGTCGCGCAGCACGGGCTGCTCGAACACGAGCGCCTTCCCGCCCCCTGCGCTTTTCATCACCCGGTCGGCGATCGCGCACAGCTCGAGCTCCACGGCCACCGGCGCGCGCACGCGCACCAGCTCGCCGGCCGCCTCGAGGGCCGAAAGAAATTCGCCTAACGAATCGAGGCTCACGCGCCGGCTCCTCGTTCGCCCCAGTGCACCGCCGTCACGCCGAGGGTGAGCGTCTCGTAGCCCACGCCGGCGAGACCGGCCTGCGCCAGCCGCGCCGCGAGCTCCGGCGCCGGCGGAAAATGCGCCACCGACTCGGGCAGGTAGCGGTACGCGGTGCGATGGCCGCTCACCAGGCGGCCCACCAGCGGCAGCAACTGTCTAAAATACACGTGGTATACTCCGCGGACGAGTGCCGAGGGCGGCGCCGAGCAGTCGAGCACCACGAGCCGAGCCCCTGGCTTGAGGACGCGCGCCAGCTCGCGAAGCCCGGCGTCGATGTCGGCGAAATTGCGCACGCCGAACGCCACCATCGCGCCGTCGACCGACGCGTCGCCTAACGGAAGCTGGAGCGCGTCCGCCACCAGCGCGCGCACGTTCGCCGCGCCAGGCTTGTTCCCTCCCGCCCGCAGCATCGCTTCGGCGAAATCGGCCGCCAGCACGGTGCCGGCAAATCCGGCGCGCTTCGACAGCTCGACGCTCATGTCCAGCGTGCCGGCGCACGCGTCGAGATAGAGCCCCCGCGGACGACGCTCCCAGCCGAGCACGTCGATCGCCCGCCGGCGCCACCGGCGATCGATGTTGAACGACAGCAGCCTGTTGAGAAAATCGTAGGTCGGCGCGATCTCGGAGAACATCCGCCGCACGTATCGGCGCTTGACCACACCGCTCGCCTGCGCGCCCTGCTCCGCCTGCGCGTCAGTCGCGCGCTCGCGCCCCGCACCCGCCGCCTCGAGCGCTTCGCGCCGTTCCGTGTCGACCGCAGACATTCAGGAAAAGTTGGGCTCAAGCAAAAGCCAAAGCAAGCGCGATGCTGGATGCCCGAGCACCAGCACGCTAACTTGCGCGAGCATCGGCCGGTTGACCGTCTCGCACTCGATCGAGTTGCCGTCTTCCTACGATCTCTCGACCCTCCCCGACGCCGATGTCGCAACCCTCGCCAAAGAAGGACGGGAAGCGGCGTTTCGGGAGCTCGTTCACCGCTACGAACGACCCGTCTTCTCGCTCATTTTCCGCATGGTCCGCGATCGCGAGACCGCGGAAGATCTCGCGCAGGATACGTTCGTTCGCGTCCTGAACCACATCGATCGCTACCGTCCGGAATTCAAGTTCTCGAGCTGGTTGTTCAAGATCGCTAACAACCTCACCATCGATCATCTCCGCAAGCGCCAGCTCGACACGATCAGTATCGAAGGCTCGCCCCACGCTCAGACCACCGCCGAAGCCGAGGCAACCTCGGTCGACGTGCGGTCGCACGACGAATCGCCGCTCGAGGAAATCGAGTCGCGTGAGCTCGGAACCGCCATCGAACGCGCCATCGCCCAGCTTCGCCCCGAATATCGCTCCTGCATTCTCCTGCGGCACGTCGAGGGCCGGTCCTACGAGGAAATAGCGGCCACCCTCGACCTGCCCCTTGGCACGGTCAAAACGTACATCCATCGTGCCCGGCACGAGCTCCGGGAAGCCCTGTCTCACCTGCGCACCTGACGTGAAACCCTCTGACACACCGCAACGTACGACTTGGTGGAGGCCCCGTGGACAGACACCTACTTCCTGAAGAGATCGATCAGCTGCTTGACGGCGACGTCGGCTTCGGCACGGCGCCGCTCAAGATGCACGTTCGGGCTTGCGCGACGTGTCGCGCCGAGCTCGACGAGGCGCGTGCATTGGTCCGGCAGCTCGAGCATCTCCCGCACTTCGTGCCGTCCACCGTCTTCGCGGATCGGGTGTTGTCGCAGGTCCAGGTGTTCGTCCCCTGGCACGTCGCCGCGCTGGATACCGTCCGCGGCTGGATGCCGCGCACGCGCACGGCTCGCGCATTTGCGTGGACCGGCGTAGGCAGCGCCGCCGTGGTCCTCACCATCGTGTCGCTCTTTCTGCTGACGCGCCTCGACGCGGTGATCTTCTCCATCGACTTGGCAGTCGGCCGGGTACGCGCTGCCGTCGGCAGCGGTCTGGCCGACGTCGTGGCGGCGTTCTTCGGGAATGCGGCCGTTCACGCGTTTCGAACGAGCGGCGCCATCGGCGTCTGGGTCGCGCTCACGCTCTTGTTGTTGTTTGCCGCCGTTACGGCCCGTGCGATGCGCGCCGTGGTGGCGGGTCCGCGCCGTCGTTAGACCGATGCCGACCCGCCACCTGGCCTGCCTGCGCGCCGCGATCCTGGCTGGCGCGCTCGCGGTGGCCACATCCGTCCATGCCGCCGGGGCCCAGACCAAACGCGCTCCTGCCCGCGCGCCGAGCGCCGGCGATTCGATCACCGCCCTCGTCGACTCCCTCGGCCGCGATCCCAACGGCGTTGCGATCGAGCGGTCCGCGGTGGAATCCGGGCCGCGCACGGTGCCGGCGGGGACCACGGTCAACGGGTCCATCGGATCGTTCCACGGGCCCCTCGACGTCCGCGGCACGGTCACGGGCAACGCCGTTGCGTTAGGCGGAGACGTCGTCGTCCACTCGGGCGGCGTGGTGCGCGGCGACGCGATCGCGTTAGGCGGCCATGTGCAGCTCGACGGCGGAACGGTCGAGGGCGAGATGCGCTCGCTGTCCGCCCTCACCGTGGGGCCGCTGGCCAAGAGCGCGCCGCGGACGCCGGCGCAGGCCACCAAACGGTCGCTGTCGCTGGCCGTGGGCTGGTACCTCGTGCTCGCGGTGATCGGCCTGTTCGCCGCCCTCTTCGCGCGCGGCAACCTCGAAAACATCGCCGAGCGCATCCGCGACGACTTTTCGCGGTGTTTCTTCTACGGCGTCGTTGGACAGATCGCGTTCTTGCCCGCGCTCGTCGTCTGCATCGTCGCGCTCTGCATCACCGTCATCGGCATTCTGCTCATTCCCTTCGCGATCGTCGGCTTCGTGTTGGGCGGCGCCGGTGCCATCGCACTCGGCTTCCTCGCCATGTCGTATATGACCGGCGAAGCGGCCATGCGATGGCGCGGAGCGGTATCGCCGTACACTCCGCCGCCGGTGGTGCAGTTCCTGTTCATCGGGCTGTCCCTTTACTTCGTGCTGTGGATGGTCGGTGGTCTGCTGTCGTGGGCTGGTTGGTTCGGCGCGCTGATTCGACTCGTCGCGGCTATGGTGACGTGGGTGGCTGTCACCGTCGGGTTCGGCGCCACGCTTGCGTCGCGCGGCGGTACACGCGCGCCGGGTGGCCGCGTTCCGCCCCCGCGAACGCCGCCCACTATCCCTGACGCCAGCTGGCAGACGCCGACGCCGGTATCAGGCGTCGCCGCGGCGCGCCGTCCCACGCCGCCGCCCCGGTCGGTGCAACGCTGATGCGCGCTCGACGCGACACCTTGGCCGTGCTCGTGTTCGCCCTCGTGGCGGCACGCGTTCCGGCAGCGCGCAGCCAGGTCTGGAGGACGGTCACCGCCTCGCGTCAGCGCGGAGCGGCCGATTCACTGCGGCTCCACGTGTACTTCGGCGCGGGCACGTTCAACATCATGCCGGCCACGGAGCCGCTGCTCTATACGCTCGATCTGCGATTCGACGCCAACCGCGTGCGGCCGATGCACCATTACGACGCCGCGACGAACACGCTCACGATCCGCTCGGACAGCGCGATCGGCCACCCGTTCTCGCTGGACCTCAAGCGCACGGGGTTCAACCTCAACGGACCGGGCGACGACCGCAACGGCACCGACGTCTCGCTGGGCCTCGCGCGCGGCGTGCCGCTCGACCTCTCGCTTACGTTAGGCGCGTGCGACGCGACGCTCGATCTCTCGAACCTCTCGGTGCGGCGCCTGCACCTCGAGACCGGAGCGAGCCAGACCACGATGACGTTTTCGGCGCCCAACCCGGTGGCGATGACGTCCATGCAGTTGAACATCGGCGCCGCCGGCCTCACCGTGAACTCGCTCGGCAACGCCCGCGCGGCGAACGTGCAGGTGTCGGCCGGCGTCGGGGGGGCGGACCTCGACCTCGGCGGAACGTGGACCGGCACGATGCACCTGGTGTTGAGCGCTGCGTTAGGCGGCATCACCCTGCGCGTGCCGCAGGACGTGGGGATCGAGGCGCGCGTCGCCAAAACCCTGGGCAGCCTCGACGCCGCCGATCTCACCGAGCGCGACGGCGTCTACCATTCGGCCAACTGGACGACCGCGACGCGCACGATCGTCATCGACGCCACCGCCACGCTTGCCGGTCTCGAGATCACCCGCGAGTAGGCTGCGCAGGCCGTCGGTCGCCGCCGGCTCGTCGACCCACAAAGCGCGATTCAAATATCCGACGCCGTGTGCTGGCCGTTCTACGGCGCCGGCCTGAGAAGCACCGGCGTCCCGCGCGCCGCACCCAGCGTCCGGCCGGCGCTGCCATCTCGCACGGCGATCTCGAGCAAGCCCGATGACCCGGTCACGGCCACCACATCGCCCGATGTGCCGTCGCCGTACGACCGCACGATCGGCACCACGTGCTCGCCGAGCACTACCGATCCTCCACGCGGCGCCACGAGGTTGGTGATCAGATTGCCGAACCGGTCGACCGTGATCACTTCGCCCGACAGGGTGCCATCGGCCATCCGCTTCGCCTCGGGCGTGCGACGCAGCAGGGGCGCGTCGTACGTCCGGCCTAACGCCTCGAGCGGCGAGCCACCGGCGAGGCGCGCCGCGGCCGGGGCGAACACGTCGCGCCCGTGAAATGTCGCCGACGCCTGCGGCGGGGTCGGCAGCTCGACGACCCGCACGTCCGACCGCAGCAACGCGGGCGACAGCACGCCGTTGTCGGGCCCGACGAGAAACCGGCCGTCGCTCTCCACCGCCAGCGCCGCGCGCGAGGTGCCGACGCCCGGATCCACCACCACCAGGTGGATCGTGCCTAACGGAAAGCGCCGCCAGTAGCGCGCGATGGCGAGCCGCGCGCCATCCACATCCTGCGGCGCCACGTCGTGCGCGATGTCCACCAGCTGCGCCTGCGGCAGCATCGCGTAGATCACCCCCTTCATTTCGCCGACGTATCCGTCGGCGGTGCCGAAGTCGGTGAGGAGCGTGATCAGCGGCATGGTCACACGGACTTACGCTTCCATCGGCCCCAGCGCCAGAGCGACATCATCGCCACGCCGCGGCCCAACGCAGTGATCGAGATGGTCCACCAGATCCCGGCGGTGCCCCACCTGGCAGCCGCCCACACCGCGATCGGAAGCCGCAGCACCGTCAGCGTGCTCGACGTGAGCATGGGCGGCAGCGTCTCCCCGGCGCCGCCCAGCGCACCCTCCAACACGAGCTCGCTTCCGCTGAACAGTGTTGATACCGCCGCGATCCGCAGATAATGCGCGCCCTCGATCACGACCGCCGGATCGCGCGTGAACAGCCCGGTGAACTGCGGCGCCAACGTGAACTCGAGCAGCGCACCGACGGCGCAGATCGCCGTGGAAAACCCCGTGGCGATCCAGCCGGCGCGCGCCGCGCGCTGCGGCTGCCGCGCGCCGAGGTTCTGTCCGACCATGGCCGCGGCCGCGGCGGCGCAGCCCACGCCGATCATGAACGTCCAGCTCTCGACCCGCTGCCCGACGCCGAGGGCCGCCAACGCCGGCGTGCCGAACTCCGCGGTCGTGCGCGTGAGGAGCACGTACACGATCGCGAACACGATGCCCGTCACGGCGGTGGGGAGCCCGACGCGCGAGATCGCGGCCAGCGTGCCGAACGCGATCCGCCCCACGCGGATCTTCCGTCGGCGCGCGAGGAGCGCGATGCCGAGCACGAAGGCGACCGCGCGCGTGGCGATCGTCGCCACCGCGGCGCCCGCGATGCCTAACCGTGGCGCCGGCCCCAGGCCGAGGATGAGCACCGGGTCCAGCACCAGCGCCGCCGCCACCGTGGTCACGAGGAGCAGGAACGGCGTGCGCGTGTCGCCGGAGGCGCGGAACGCCGCGTCCACGGCGAAGAAACCGAAAATGAGCGGCGCCCCGATCAGGTAGGTCCCGAGATACCGGATGCCTAACACGGTGACGTCGGGCGGCGTGTCCATCACCGCGAACATTCGGTCGAGCGCCAGGTGCCCCGCGACGGCAATGACCGCCCCGATGAACAGCGCATACACGACCGCGTCGCCCACCGCCCGCGCCGCGGCGTCCGGCCGGCCCTGCCCGTGGCGCCGCGACGCGACGGCCGTTAGGCCGACGCTGATCATGTCGGCGCACGAGATGATCATCCAGATCCAGAATATCGACGTCGACACCGCCGCCAGGCCGGCCGCGCCGATCTTCTGACCCACCCAGAACGCGTCGACCGAGTAGAACAACGTCATGAGCAGCATCGACGCGACCGCCGGCAGCGCGAACACCACGATCGCGCGCGCCAGCGGCCCACTCGTGATCGCCGGGTTCGCCCCGTACTCGCCCGTCACCGCGACGGTCAGAAGCCCGTCGCGAGGGTCCAACGGCAACGCGGCCGCCGGATCGAGCTCCGGCGGCCGCGTTGGAGTGGACGGCGTCACGCTTCGCTCGCTCATGCCGCTCTGGCCCGGTCCACCGCGTCCACGACGCGACGCGCGGCATCTTCGAGCGCGCGCGCGGCCGCCGACTCCGGCTCCGACAACACGATGGGCACGCCTTCGTCGCCGCCCGCGCGCACGGGCGGATAGAGCGGAATCTCGCCGAGCAGCGGCACACCCAGCTCATCGGCCAGACCGCGCCCGCCGCCGGCGCCGAAGATCGGCGTCCGCGCGCCACAGCCGCTGCACTCGAGCCAGCTCATGTTCTCGACGATGCCTAACACCGGGACGCTCACCCGCTGGAACATCCGCGCGCCCCGCAGCGCGTCGCCGACCGCCACGGGCTGCGGCGTCGTCACGATCACCGCGCCGTGCACGTGCGTCGCCTGCACCAGCGACAACTGCGCGTCGCCCGTCCCCGGCGGCATGTCGACCAGAAAATAGTCGAGCTCGCCCCAATCCACGTCGCGCAGAAACTGCGTCACGATCTTCATCACGATCGGACCGCGCCAGATCGCCGGCTGGTCCCGCTCGATCAGAAACCCGAGGCTCATCAGCTTCACGCCATGCGCCACGAGCGGCTTGATGCGGTTGTTCATCACCGGCGGGGCTTCGTCAACGCCCATCATGCGCGGAATGTTAGGCCCATAGACGTCCGCGTCCATGATGCCCACACGTGCACCACTCCGCGCCAATGCAACGGCGAGGTTGGTCGCGACCGTCGTCTTCCCGACGCCGCCCTTGCCGCTCGAGATCGCGATCACATGCCCCAGGTTGGGATACTCGACCGGTGTCGGCGGAGGCGGCACCGCCGCGCGCCGTGACTGCGGCTCCTGTCCGATCACCGGCAGCGCGCGCCCCGCAGGTGACGCGTCCTGTGCCGGCGGCTGCGACTTCTGCTTTGCCTGCGACGGATCTTTCACGTCCACGCGCACGTCGGTAACCCCGTCGACAGCTTCGACCGCCTGACGCACCGCGCGCACCAGCGATGCCGGATCCTCGGCAGCAAGCAGCATGGTGAAGCGCACCCGGCCTTCGACCGTCACGCCGATGTCGCGGATCATCTCCGACGACATCACGTCGAGGCCGGTGCGCGGATTCGTCACCGCGCGCAACGCTGCCGCGATGCGCGCTTGCAGAGGTTCAGACATGTCGTGATCTCCCCGATCGTTCAGACCGCGCGCACCGCGCTGATCTCCGGCACCTGCATGCGCAGGTGCGCTTCGATCCCTTGGCGCAACATTCCGGCATCCATGTCACAATCCGGGCAGTCGCCACCGATGCGGAGGACCGCAACGCCCGTCTCACCGTCGAACTCGATGAGCTCGATCACTGCGGCATCGAGACGCAACAGCGGCCGCATTTCCGTCAGCGCTTCGCGAATCCGGCGCTCGACGGATTCGTCATCGCGCGGAGCGTGCTTCCACAAGCTCATGATGCCGAAAGCTAGGTGGGGGCCGGCTCGCCTGCCAAGTCTCGCCCCGGCGACTGCTTGCCGACGAACTCACGAGCCGCGCGCAGCACACGATCGCAGACCTCGTCCAACGAACCAGGGATGAGTGCGCCCGCGGCTCGCGCGTGACCACCGCCGCCGAATTGTCGCGCAAACGCGTTCACGTCGACGCTCCCTGTGCTCCGAAACGACGCCTTCACCTGGCCGTGCGGCAGCTCGCGGAAGAAGATCGCCATGCGCGTACCCGCCACGCTGCGCGGATACTCTGCGATGCCGTCCAGTTCCTCGGGATGTACGTGGTGTCGCTCGAGCGCGCCCGACGGCAGCGAGACCCACGACAGTCCGTACGCCACATCCACGTGCAGCGACTCGAGCGCTTCGCGAATCACGCGCAAGCGCCCAACGGAGACCGACGCGTAGATGCGGCGGTACATCTCCTCGGGATCGACGCCCGCGGCGAGCAGTTGCCCGGCCATCGCATGACACCGTGGCGACGTGTTACTGAAACGGAACCCGCCGGTGTCGGTGAGAATCGCCGTATAGAGCGCCCGCGCGATGGCGGGCGAGAGCGGAAGGTCGAGGACGCACGCCAGATCGAACACCAGCTCGCCGGTCGCGCACGCGGCGATGTCCGCCATCACGATGTCGCCCGCCGGCGCATCACTCGGCACGTGATGATCGACGACGATGCGCGGCACGTGCAGGGCGCGTACCGCGTCGGCCAGGTTGCCTAACCGGCGCACGTCGTTGATGTCGAGCACCACGAGAAGATCGATGTCCTCGATGGCGCGCGCGCCGGCGGCGCTACGCTCGTCCACGCCCTCGAGCAGAAACGAGAACATCGACGGCCACGGCGTGGGATTGACGATGCGCACCACCAGCCCGCGCTGGGCGAGCAAATGCGCCATCGCCGCTTCCGACCCGCATCCGTCGCCGTCCGCGTTGATGTGCGTCGACAGCGCCACTTTCCGCCCGGGCTTCAGCTCGGCGCCGATGCGCTCGGCCGCGGCGCGGCGCACCGACGGAACAGTCAAGAGATCAGGCAGCGATAGAGTCATGGTCTATCAATAGCAAGCGGCGCCCCGAACCGGGGCGCCGCTCTCCGTGCAAGAATCGCGCGGTCAATCCGCCGCGACGGCGGACGGTGCTTCGATGTTCTGCTGCAGCCGGGAGTGATACCGGCCGTAACCAAAGTAGATGAACAGCCCTATGACGAGCCATACGGCGAGCCGGATCCACGTGTCGAGCGGCAGGAACACCATGAGCCCCACGCAGCAGAAAATCCCCAGGATCGGAACGAGCGGGACAAGCGGCGTGCGGAATGGACGATGTAGATCCGGTCGCGTACGGCGCAGCACGATCACCGCCGCACACACGATTGCAAAAGCGAGAAGCGTACCGATGTTGACTAGTTCGCCCAGCAGCTGGATCGGAAACAGACCGGCGACGATCGCGGCAACCGACCCAGTGAGTATCGTCGTCACGTATGGTGTCTTGAACCGCGGGTGCACCTTCCCGAAGACGGGCGGGAGAAGTCCGTCGCGCGCCATCGAAAAGAAAATACGCGGTTGGCCCATCAACATGACCAGCACCACCGACGCCAGACCCAGGATCGCCCCGATGTTGACCACTTCCTTGAGCCAGCCAATCCCCGTGTGCGCGATCGCGACGTACACCGGAAACGCGACGTTGAGATCTGTGTAGTGCGCCAGGCCCGTCATGACCAGCGCCATGAGGATGTACAGAACCGTACAGATGGCTAACGATCCGAGAATCCCGATCGGCATGTCGCGTTGCGGATTTCGAGCCTCCTGGGCGGTTGTGGATACCGCGTCGAACCCGATGTACGCGAAGAAGATCACGCCTGCGCCGCGGATCACGCCGCTCCACCCATAAACGCCCGTCTGACCCGTCGTATTAGGTGGAATGAACGGGTGCCAGTTCGCCGGATTCACGAACGCGAACCCGATGCCGATCACGAGAAGGACGATCGCAACCTTCACGAAGACGATGAAGTTGTTGAAAGTCGCCGACTCTTTGATGCCGACCACCAGGAGCACCGTCATCGCCGCGGCGAGCACCAGCGCCGGCAGATTGAGCAGCGCGCCCGTCGCGTGAATGTGCCATCCACCCGTGACGGTCAGTGGTGCGTTCGACAGCGATGCCGGAATGTGTAAGCCCCACTCGTTCATGAGTGCGGTGAAGTAGCCGGACCATCCCACGGCCACAGTCGATGCACCGAACAAGTATTCCAGGATCAGGTCCCACCCGATGATCCACGCCAGGAATTCGCCCAACGTCGAGTACGCGTACGTGTACGCGCTCCCGGCGATCGGAATCATGGAAGCAAACTCCGCGTAGCACAGGCCGGCGAACAGACAGGCGATTCCGGACAGGATGAACGAGATCACCACCGCTGGTCCGGCGTACTGCGCCGCCGCCGTGCCCGTCAGCACGAAGATGCCCGCGCCGATGATCGCGCCGATGCCCAATAACGTGAGGTTCGTCGCCCCGAGCGCCCGCTTGAGTGAGCCCTCTCCCTCAGCGCCGGCCTCGTCCATGAGCGCGGCTATGCTCTTCGTCGCAAACAAACTCATTCGGGATCTCCGTCGGAGACTATGATATTGATGGATGCGCGCGCGCCACGCGACATGAAGGCAGGACTAGGCGGCGACGGTGCTACGTTCACGGGGCGCGCCCCCCTTTGTCAAGGGACACGTGCTTCGCACACCGCCGGCTACACCGAGTAGTTGGGCGCCTCCCGGGTAATCGCAACGTCGTGCGGATGCGATTCGCGAAGACCGGCCGTTGTGATCCGTACGAACTCCGTCTCCGTGCGCAGCGCCTCGATCGTCGCGCAACCGACGTATCCCATCCCGCTGCGGAGCCCGCCGACCATCTGATAGATGACGTCGGCCACAGGTCCTTTGTATGGCACCCGACCCTCGATGCCTTCAGGCACCAGCTTCTTGGGCGACATCTCGCCTTCCTGAAAGTACCGATCGGCGCTGCCGTCCTGCATGGCCGAAAGACTCCCCATGCCCCGAATCATCTTGAAGCGACGTCCCTCGAGGAGGAACGACTCGCCCGGGCTTTCCTCCGTTCCCGCCAGCATCGACCCCATCATCACCGATGAGGCCCCTGCGGCGAGCGCCTTCACGATGTCGCCCGAATACTTGATTCCGCCGTCCGCGATCACCGGCACGCCACCCGCCCCCTCGACCGCCTCGAGCACCGCCGTCAATTGCGGCACGCCGACGCCCGTCACCACACGCGTCGTGCAGATCGACCCGGGGCCCACGCCAACCTTCACCGCGTTCACACCGCGCTCGACTAACGCAGCCGCACCGTCGCGCGTCGCCACGTTGCCCGCAATGAGCTGCACGTCCGGGAACATCTCGCGAACCGTGGCCGTAGCCCGCAGCACCGACTCCGAATGCCCGTGCGCCGTATCCACCACGATCGCGTCGACTCCGGCTGCGATGAGCGCCGACGCGCGCTCCGTCATGTCGCCCGCTGCGCCGATCGCGGCCGCAACGCGCAGCCGTCCGTGCTGATCTTTGTTCGCCACCGGGAACTGCCGGCGCTTATGGATGTCCTTCACCGTGATGAGGCCGCGCAGCTTTCCAGACTCATCGACCACCGGCAGCTTCTCGATGCGATGCTGTCCAAGAGTTCGTTCGGCCTCATCGAGCGTCGTGCCCACCGGCGCGGTGACCAGTCCATCCTTCGTCATCGCATCGTGCAGCGGACGGTCGAGGTTCCGCTCGAATTGCAAGTCGCGATTGGTAATGATCCCGACTAACCGGCCCTCGCGATCCACGATCGGCACGCCGGAGATCTTGAAGCGCATCATGAGCGCGTTCGCTTCGCGGAGCGTCGCGTCCGGCGCCAGGGTGATGGGATTCAGGATCATACCGCTCTCGGACCGCTTCACGCGATCT
Organism: Gemmatimonadaceae bacterium; assembly: GCA_036273715.1. Taxonomy (NCBI): domain Bacteria; kingdom Pseudomonadati; phylum Gemmatimonadota; class Gemmatimonadia; order Gemmatimonadales; family Gemmatimonadaceae; species Gemmatimonadaceae bacterium. The sequence goes on along the minus strand of DASUHB010000033.1, from coordinate 63,242 downwards.
ACTTCAGCGGCCTGACGGTCGATCGACATGTTCTTGTGGATCACGCCGATTCCGCCGGCCCGCGCCATCGCGATCGCCATTTCCGATTCGGTGACCGTATCCATCGCGGCCGACACGAGCGGCAAGTTGAGCGGAATGCCGGTGGTGAAGCGCGATGTGGTGCTGACGTCCTTCGGATGCGAATGCGAATGACGAGGAACGAGCAGCACGTCGTCGAACGTCAACGCGTATCCATCGCGCACGCGCGACGCGCCCTCGTCAATGCGCGACGGCCCGCCCTCCACTGACGTGGAATGGGCGGGCCGGAGGGCTGACGCGCGAGTCGTGGTAGCCATAGCCAAAGCTACGGCGTGCACCTATACGCTGCAAGCGCGCTGAGGTGCATCGCCCCTCTACAGGAGTCGTTTGCGCAGCCGCCGGCGGACGCGCACGCGCGCACTGAACGGCAGGAAAAACGCCGCGGCCAAGAGGACCGCCTCGAGACTCTTTGGCGTTAGCTCGCGCGGATCGCCATCCCAGTGATCGGCAAGCACTTCGGCGCCGGCGTGCGAGATCAACCGGTCCAGCGCCAGCATGATCACGTAGATGTCGTCCACCTGTCCGATCAGCGGAATGAAATCCGGAATGAGGTCGAACGGCATGACCACGTAACCGATGGCGGCGCCCACCAGCACCTTGTCCAGCACGGACACACGCTCATCGGTCAGCAAGCCCCACAAGAGTCTCAGATACGACGGAATCTGCCGCACCGCACCGAGCACCGTGCGCTTTGCCGCACGCCGCGGACCGCGGCCCGACCGGCGCTCCTGTCGCTCGTACTTGTCGCGCAGCCAGGCGCCGCCGAGCACTCTGCCGCCTTGTCGCTCGAGACGTTTCGTTCTCAGACTCATGACGCACCTCCCGTCGGCTCCTGCGACTGCGTTCCGTTAGGCGAACTGGGCGCCGCCGCCGGCGACGGTGCACCGTTTTCGGATGCAGGTTCATCCGCTCGATCCGTCGATGCGGCGCGACTCGCCGTGCGTGCCGCAACTTCCATCACATCCGATGCCACTGATTTCCCCGCCGCCGCAACGCCCTGCAACACTCCCATCGCCTTGTTCAAGAGCCCCATCGTCTCTGCGATGCCCGTCGCCGAAACCCGGCCCGCCCGCAGGCTGTCCTCCACGCCTTCGGCAAAGCGCTGAAAAACGTTGGGCGTTTGCGCGGTCTTCTGCGCATAGCGCGATTCTAGGAACTCGAGGTAGTCGAGCACTTGGTAACCACGCTCATCAGGCAGCGTGTCGAGCTTGCGCAGGAGGCGATCCCGCAATGTCTCGTTCATGTCATCTACGGCAGTGACGGCGTCAACCGTGCCAGCGAACGCGGCGGCCTCGCACGTCGATATGCACGTAAGGATGACGATATCTGCGGCTGGTGTACACTCCCATGCCGCCCACCAGGTCGGGATACTCCGCTTCGACCGAGTCCACGGCCGCGGCAACGAGCCGGGCGTCTTTGCGATCGATCTTGCCGTTTCCGTCCGCATCGATCGAGACGTCGAGTGCATCGCCAAACTGATGGCGACTGTCCCTGGCGGCACGAGGCACATGCCGGTTGTACGCGGGCGTCCGGAATCCAGAATGTAGATCGAGTTCGACCGGAACATCGCCGCGCTCGCGGCCGAGCGACCGCGAGATGCGCTCGAGCACCAGCTCGAGTTTGTCGAACACACGCGGATCGATCGCCGCATACCGCGGCCACGTCTCCTGTCCGTCCCGCGACAGGAAATCGCCCAGGCGGAGGTGCGCCGATATCGGCAAGTCGACTTCGTCCGACGTCACCTTCACGAAGCCTTCGGGACGATCGGTCGAATCCGCGCGATGCCGCTCGCCGCGGTACCATCCGATCTTGTAGCCGTCGAGGGACAAACCGTGTTTTTCGTCAAACGGCACCATCACGGCGAGCGACATGCCGTCGACCACGTGCTGCTGCGTGCCGTGAATCAGCGTGAGCCGGTAGAAGCCCGGTTGCTCGGGCGCGACAAGCGTGTCGCCCGAGTAAGCGCGCGCACTGTCTTCCAACTGCGAATCAGACACGCGCTCCCACGCGTAACGTAGCGTGAGCGTGTCGTCAGGCATCGTAATCGGATAGTCGACAGCCTCGCCGGGCATGGCAACGGCAAGTCGGAGCTCGCCACTCTTACCGAGTGCTTCGGGCGCCGGTGTCGCCTCGAGAGCGAGGGCGCCGAAGGAACTGTCGACCACAAGTCGAGGCGCGGTGGCAGTCGCAAGCGCGCCCGGGGGATGATACCAGCCGATGACGCCTGCGGCGGCGCCGCCCCAGAATGTCAGCTTGAGCAGTTTTGTTAGGTGGCGGCCCGTTGCCGAGGCCGCTCGGAGCATGAGATGCCGACCGGAAGCTGACGGCCGGCCGCTGATCACCGTGCGCTCCAGCGCACGCGCTCACCGCGCGTGTCGATGTGCACGAATGGTCCGTGCGCACGAGTCGCGTGATACAGCCCCACTCCGCCGATCAGATCGGGGTGTGCTGCTTCCACGCGATCGACCGCATCGCGAATGACGCGAGCGTCCCGAAGATTCACGCGCCCGTCGTGATTGAGATCATCCATCCGGCCCGACTCGGTGTTGTCGACGAACACATCCGCCGCATCCCCATACTGGTGACGGCTGTCGCGAGCACGACCACCGCGCTTGCCCACGCCGCGTCTGTTGTACTCCGGCGTCCTGAACCCCGACATGACCGTCAGGTGTGTCACGTCGACGCCGTGCGCATTCAGATCATCGATCACGAGCTCGAGCTTGTCGACCAACTTCGGGCTCAGCGCGAGGTACTTGGGCCACACGTCTTCCTGGTCGTGCGTTAGGAAGTCGCGCAGTTGAAAGTGCTCCGACACCCAGGTGTCCTCGTTCTCCGGTGTGACTTCGATGAAGCCATCCGGATCGGCGTACATCGAGTCGCGAGACGCGTGCCGTTCGTGCGGCCAAGTGCCAAGCCAATAGGATCCGATGCGTCCCTTTTGCTTTGCGGCGAACGGCACGAGCGAGATGAAGCAGAGCGGTTGCGTTAGAGCGCTATCATGAACCGCGTAGACACCGGGCCGATCGAGTGCGCTGTCGCCGAACAATTCTTGAAGCGCATCGACGCCGTACGGATGCGACGGACTCACGAAGAGCGCGCGAAGTTTGCCGCTGCGGCCCACGAGTGAGTCGAGAAACCAGAGACCTGCTTTGGCGGGAAGCGGCGCGCGGGCCGGAATGGGCGCGTCGATCGAATCGCGCGACGAAACAGGAACGCGCGCCGCGTCAGCGCGCGGTGCCGCGCCTGCGGCCGCTGCGAGTGCGATTCCTGCACCGACGACTCGAATGGCGCGCGCGAAGCGATGCGCGCCTGTATGTGCACGGACCATCGGCGCCTCCCCGGCAACCAGACTGACGGCAACGACGGGGCCGTCTCTTGGCTTTGCGCGTCGGCTTTTCGCAGCCGACTTGCCCTTGGCAAGGAGCCCCCGTCACGACGGGGGAGGAACTTCCAATAACCTTAGGGGGGACGCACTTCGCGGTAACCCGCAACCCGTGTCTACAAGCCAACTTGACTGACCAAACGGTCAATAAATGTACACGGGCGTTCCGACCGGAACGATGCCGTACAGATAATCGATGTCTTCATTGCGCAAGCGCACACACCCATGGCTCGTCGCTTCGCCCACGGACCTGGGCTCATCGGTGCCGTGCAGGGCGTAGCCGTCACCCAGATTCAGCCGATGGCCGCCTAACGTGCCACGGTATTTGCGCTGATTCGTTCCGTAAGGCGGCACGATGATGTTCTTTCCGTCGACGATTTCGCGGCCCTCGCCGGACTCGTACGGCACTTCGTGTCCGTCCGGATATTTCTTCACGACGTCGTTGCCGTCGACCATGATCACCGAACCGTCGGCCGCCGGCACCTTCTGTCCGCGCTTGAGCATCACCACGCCGAGCTTTCGCTTCTCGGCGATCTCGAGAAAGTGCCAATCGGGCGGCACCCACACCGGGCCCGCATCCTTGCTCTGCACCGTGAGGCGGCCGCGCGGCGTGTCGAACTTGTATTCGTCGCGCCCGTCCTGCTTCACCAGCGTCTTGCCGCTGCCCACCGCGACGCGCGTCGTGTAGAACACGCTGTCGCCTAACTTGTACCACAGCCGGCGGTCGGAGATGCTCACCACGATATACGGCTTGTCCGCATCCGGGCCGGGACTCGCCTCCGCCATCGCCCGGCGCAGCGAGTCGGCCGTCACGCCGGCATCGCGCCGCACCTGGTCGAGCAGATCCCAGTTGCGGTTGAACACGATCCGGCTGATGTCCCGCCGGTACCGCACTTGCAGCGTCGAATACAGAAATGCGCCGGACGCCGCCGCCACGACCAACGCGATGCCGCCCAGCACGTACGCACCGCGCGAAATCGAGCGAAACGGATTCATCGCCCGATCCTCGCAGCGCCCGACACGCCCTCAGTAGAAATAGACCACCATCCCTTTGGTTACGTTAGGCACGATCGCCTGCAGGTCCTCCGATCGCGCACGCACGCTGCCCGGCATCGTGTACGACGAATCGTTGAGGGGCCCGTTGGTCGGCAGCGAGTAGATCACCGTGCCGCCATCCAGCACGATCGCCACGGGGCCCAACGCTTTCGTCAGCGTCCGCCGCGCCGCCGGCGGCGGCGTGAGTCCGCGATCCGTATACACCCACTCCGGCACCTGCCAGGAATCACTGTCGCTCAGCACCGCCTGCACGGCGCGCGCTCCGCGCGGGATGGCCAGATGCACGGTGTCCGGCGCCGTCCCGATTCGGCGCTCAGGTCCCATGCGGATGGGAATCGATCGCAGGAGCGCGCCCTGACGTTCCAGGTACATGCGGCCGCTGTCCACCGACACCGCGAGATGAATCTCTTTCCCCCAGCGAGCCTGCCGGCGGATCAATTCCATCTCCATTTTCAGCCGCTTCGACCGCGAGCTCAGAATCGCATCGGCGCGCTGCCGCTCGAACTCGTCCATTCCCGCGCGAAGCCGCTGCGTTTCGGCTTCATATCGACCGCGCTTGTACAGCAGCCAGCCATCCAACGCGCAGCAGGCAATGATGAGCAGCACGATCGCCGACAACAGAGCGCGATGGTTGCGACGGAATCCGGAAAACGTCGGCCTGGCCGGCGGCGGCGGCTCGCTCGGGACGAGCCGCCGCACCGATGGGTCGTTCGGAGGCTGAGGCGAAGTCACCTGGCTGTAATGCTGAGTACGTCGAGCAACGGCACACCTGAAGGTTCACTGCGACCTGATCTGACCCGCGCCGTCACAGTGATCGCTGCGAGAGGATCGATACGCTTGGCCTGATCGACCAGCGACGGCGGCAGAGCCAGGTACAGCAAGGAATTCTCCTGACCGGGTCCGCGCGCCAAAATGTACGGTTCGTCCGGCGCCATTCCTTTTCGTAACGGGTCCGCCGTCTCAACGGCGATCTTCTGGACCACCCACCGAACCACCTGCCCCCGATATCGATCGGGCTGAGCGCGGAGGTCGGCCGCGCTGATCATCGTCAGCACCGTGCTGTCGGATGGACCGAGGTCCTGAGCCCGAACCCATCCTTCTACCTGCACGCGGACCCACCCCCGATCGCGCGCCACAGCGGTTACTCGCGCGCTCGAGTCGATGGTGCCGAGGCTCCCCGCGTCCGGCGCCATGTACAGCGTTGCGCGTCGCTCGAGCGCCAACGCCATGACCGCCTGCGTTGCGCTGTCCGGAGCAACGTCCCCCTCGGCGACGGCGGTGCTGTCACCGCCAGACGTGCTGGCTGGCGCGGCACCACGCGCCACTGTCGTTGTCGCCGCAGATTTTCGCGGCGTCGACACCTTCTTCGATGGCGCTGCCTTTCGCGCTGCCACCTGAGGCGCGTTCGCATGCAGCGAGCTCGTGGCCAACCATCCCGTCCGACGCACTCGAATCCAGTCGCCGCGTGTGCCCACTTTCGTGAGACCGGTTCGGTCAGCGACGAGCGCCAACACGCGTCCCGACTTCGAAGGCGTCGCCCGCAAGAGAGCGCCACCGTCGGCTTTGACCGAGATCGAGTAGCTCCCGCGACGCCCGTCAACTACGCTGCGGTGTAGATATCCCTCGAGCGTGACCTTGGACCATCCGCGCTGCGATGCGGTCGGCGCCACCGTCGCGCCGCTTCTCACCTCCGCGACGGCACTTCCTTTCGGCGCATCGCGCAGCGCGGTGTGGGAAGTCACGGTTGATTGCGCAGTAAGACACACCGGGGTGAGCAGCACGCCGGCGATCCAACTCGACCAAATCGCTGGATGGGGAGTGTGAGTGCGCATACATTTTGGGCGGCGCACGGCGCGTCGCAGTCTACCCTTAGGATTTAACACGGCAAAGATGGCAACTCAGGGGGCGAAAAAGCGGCCGGTAGTGCTGATCGTGCTCGACGGCTGGGGCTATCGTGCCGAACGCGAAGGGAATGCTATCGCCATGGCCCGCACTCCCACCTGGGACGCACTCTGGAAAGGGCATCCGCGGACGCTGCTCGAAGCCTCGGGTTTGGCCGTGGGACTCCCGCGCGGTCAGATGGGCAACAGCGAGGTTGGGCATCTCAACTTGGGTGCGGGACGTGTCGTCCCGCAAGACATCGTTCGGATCGATGCCGCTGTCGAGAGCGGCGATTTTTTTCGCAACGAGGTCTTCGTGGACCTCTGTCGCGAGACTAAGAAGCGATCCGCCACCCTGCATCTCGTTGGGCTGATCGGCAACGGCGGCGTGCACGCCGTCGACAGGCATCTCTTCGCACTCATCAACCTCGCGTCCAGGCTCGAGGTGCCGCGCGTGGCGATCCACGCGCTACTCGACGGTCGCGACACCATGCCCCGCTCCGCGCTTCGCTATATGCAGGAGACGCTCACGCGCGCGTCGGGTAAAGCGGTCATCGCATCGTTGGGCGGACGGTACTACGGGATGGACCGGGACAAACGCTGGGATCGCACCAAGCTCTGGTACGATGCGATGGCGCTTGGGCACGGGCCCCAGGCCCAGGACCCCGTTGCCGCCATCCAAGCCGCGTATTACCGGGGCGAGAGCGACGAGTTCGTCAAACCGGTCGTGATCGCGCAGGACGGTACGCCGGTGGCGCCGATGCGCGACGGCGACGGCGTCATTTTCTTCAATTATCGTGCGGACCGGATGCGCCAACTCGTCCGCGCCGTAACGAGCGACGAGTTCGAGGGGTTCGAGATCGCGAAGCGTCCCAAGGTACGCGCCGCATCGATGACGATGTACGACGAGACCTTCACGATTCCCGTCGCGTTTCCGCCGCTCGTGCTCTCGCAGATCGTCGCCGAGGTGCTGGCCGAGCACGGACGCACGCAGTTCCGGACGGCGGAAACGGAGAAGTACGCGCACGTGACGTATTTCTTCAACGGCGGCTTCGAGTCGCCGTATCGAGGCGAGATCCGAGAGCTCGTGCCGAGTCAGAAGGTCGCGACGTACGATCTCGCGCCTGAGATGAGCGCGAATCCGGTGACCGACGTGCTGTGCCGCGCGATCCGCTCGCGCGAGCACGACTTCATTCTGTGCAACTACGCCAACGGCGACATGGTCGGCCACACGGGCGTGATTCCGGCGGCGATTACCGCCGTGGAAACCGTCGATGCGTGCCTTGGCCGCGTGTTGACCGTGGCCGATGAGGTCGGGGCGCGGGTGATCGTGACCGCGGACCACGGCAACTGTGAAATGATGATCGACCCCGACACCGGCGGCCCGCACACGGCGCACACGACGAATCCCGTTCCGTTGGTCATCGTCGACCCGGACGGCGAGCCGCCCCTGCGCGGCGGCGGTGCGTTAGGCGACGTCGGCCCGACGCTGCTCACCATGCTCGGCCTCGAGCAGCCCGTCGAGATGACCGGGCGGGACCTGAGGCAAGCTCACGCGCATACCCCTCGTGCAGGAGTCCATCCGTGAAGCGCACCTGCGCTGTTCTTTCGTTGGCCGCCGTCGCGGCAGTGGCGACGGTCGCACCGGCGCAGGTCGGCTATCCGCCAACCGCCAGCCCGTATCAGGATTTCTCCAACAAGCAGGAATTCACGATCTACAGCGGGTGGTTCACCGGCGCCACTGGACGCGCCGGCGTCGGGCCGCAGGGGGGGCCGCTGCTCGGCGTACGCTACGGCCTCAAGTTAGGCGGACCGGTGGAGATGGACGCGCACGTCGCGCGCGTGTTCACCCAGCGGGATGTGGTGTCGCCCGGCGTGCTCGGACCGACGCGAAACCTCGGCACCTTCTCGCTGCCGCTGTACCTGGCCGACATCGGTCTGACGTTCAACATGACAGGCGCCAAGAGCTGGCACCACCTCGTTCCCACCTTCGGGTTTGGCGGCGGTGTGGTGTCCGACGCCGGTACGGCCAAGGACATTGGCGGCTTCCAGATCGGAACGGCATTCGCGATCACGTTCGGCGCCGGCCTGCGCTACGTGCCCGGCGGCCATTGGTCGCTGCGCGCCGAGCTCTCGGACGACATGTATCAGGCCCAGTATCCGAATTCCTATTTTGCGGCGCCGCCGGGCGGCAAATCGGTGCTTCCGGCCTCGTCGCCGCAGAACCAGTGGCTGCACAACGGCGTGCTCGCGTTAGGCATCTCGTATCTCGTCGGGCGCTGAGCCCCGCCTTCGCATGGCAGGCGCCGTCGCCCAACTCAGCCGTCGCGTCGATTTCGCCGCCGCCCACCGCTATCGGCGGCCGGACTGGAACGAGGAGCGCAACCGCAGCGTGTTCGGCGCCTGCGCCAACCTCAACTATCATGGGCACGATTACGCGTGCACGGTGACCGTCCGCGGCGCCATCGATGACACGACCGGAATGATCATCGACCTCGGTCTCCTCGACCGCATCCTGGACGATGAGATCTTTGCCCGCTTCGATCACCGCAACATCAACCTGGACGTCGCCGAATTCGCCGATGGAGGGCTCGTGCCCACCGGCGAGAACATCGCCCGGTTCATCTTCGAGCGCGTCCAGCCGCGCCTGCCCGCCGGCGTCGAGCTCGTGCGCGTGGATGTCGCCGAAGATGAAACGCTGTCGGCGACGTTCGGCGTGCGTTAGGCAGCCGGTGCCGGCGCCGCCGTCGCCTCCGTGACCAGCGCCGGCCCGTGCACCGGCGTCATCCTCGCCGGTGGAGCGGCGCGCCGGTACGCCGGCGCACCCAAAGGCCTCGAGCGCGTGGGCGGCCGCCGCGTGATCGATCGCGTCGCCGATGCGCTCGCCATTGCCGCCGATGACCTGCTGCTCGTCGCGAACGATCCGGCGGCCGCTTCCTGGATACCTGGCCTGCGCGTCGCCACGGATGTGCGGCCCGGCAACGGAAGTCTGGGCGGCATCCACGCCGCGCTCACACATGCCCGTACACCCGTGCTCGTCGTTGCCTGGGACATGCCCTTCGTGTCCGCTCCTCTGCTGACCGCCCTGCGCGCGCTCGGCCGCGACGCCGACGTCGCAGTCCCCGAAAGCGCATCGCCACGTGGTGTCGAGCCGCTGTGCGCATATTATGATCCAGCGTGCGTGGCCGCCATCGAGCGCCGCCTCGATGCCGGCGACCGCCGCGTCGTCGGGTTCTTCGACGAGGTGCGCGTCGCGACACTGCACGACGCGGACGTCCGCGCCTTCGGCGACCCCGCGGTGCTGTTCATGAACGTCAATTCACCGGACGAGCTCGCGCTCGCAGAGCGATATGCCGCACGCATCGACGCCGCCCATGGTGGCGATCATCGGCCGGAAGCACCACGGTAAGACGACCCTCACGGTGCGCCTCGCCGCGGAACTGCACCGACGCGGGTATCGCGTGATGACCATCAAGCACGGCACGCACACGTTCGAGATCGATCCCGAAACCACCGACACCTACCGCCACTATCACGAGGGACTCGCTGAAAAGGTCGCGATGTCCGCACCCGACAAGTTCGCGCTCATCGAGCGGTGGACCGACCCGTTAGACCCGGAGGACATCGCGCGCCGCTACATGGCCGACGCCGACATCGTCTTGTGCGAGGGATTCAAGCAGTCCGCGCTGCCCAAGATCGAAGTGTTCCGCACCGCCGCGGCCGTGCACGAGCACGCGCCGCTCTACGACCTTGCGTCGCCGCAGGCATCCACGTACCTCGCCATCGTGACCGACACGCCGGGGATCGCTCCGGGCGTGCCGGAAATCTCCTTCGCCACATCGGAGTGGTTGGAGGCGGTGGCTGATCTCGTCGAGCGCCGCGTGATGCGGCGCGGGAGTGAGTCGAAATGAAGGTGTGTCGCACGCCCGCGGTGGTCGCGGGCCTCGTCGCGTTGGGCTGCGCCTCGGGCGGAACCCATCCGAGTCCGGCGCCGCAGCCGGCCGCGCTTCCTGCGTCGCAGATGGCCACGAGTGCCGCGCCGCCATCGCCGCTCGAAGTGTTGCGCACCGGTATCGATTCGATGATCGCGGACTCGGTGTTCCGCAATGCCAACTGGGGCATCCTCATCGTCGATCCGGACGGGGGCGACACGCTCTACTCGCACAATGCCGGCAAGTTGTTCATGCCGGCGTCGAACATGAAAGTGATCACCGGATCCGTGGCGCTGGCTCAGTTAGGCCCCAACTTCCAGTTCCGCACCACCTTCGTGGCCGACGGCCCGGTCTGCGACGGTACGCTGCACGGCGATCTGGTGGTGGACGGCCGCGGCGATCCGAGCGAAAGCGACGCCATGCGCGGCGACGCCCTCTCCGCCATGCGCGACATCGCCGACTCCCTGCGCGCACGCGGCATCGATCGCGTCGCGGGCCAGGTGCTGAGCGGCTTCGATGCGTTTCCAGGCCCAACGTTGGGCTACGGTTGGTCCTGGGACGACCTCGATGCGTCCTACAGCGCGGGCGTCGACGAATTGTTCTTCAACGAAGGCGCCGCCCGCATGGTGATCCGCGGCGGACGCAAACCCGGCAGCAAAGTGAGCGTCGCCGTGCTGCCCACGCCGCGCTATCCCACCGTGCGCGTCGCCGCACTCACGGCATTCCCGCCCGAATCCCTCGCCTCCGGCAGCGGCGGCCGTCATCGGTTCTCGCGACTGGATGGCGAACTGCACACGTCGCTCGACACCCTCACCGGAACTGTCGTGCTCACCGGGTGGATCGCGCCCGATGTCGTCGACACGATGGACGTCGTCTATCCCGATCAGAATACCGCGTACCTCGAGGCGCTGCGCGGAGCGCTCATCGAACGCGGCGTCGTGCTCCGCAATGTGAAGGAGCGGAAGGGATTCGGCGGTTGCGGCGCGCATCGGGCTCGCGCCGCGCCGCCGATGGCCGACACCTTGTTCACCTACCTGTCGCCGCCGCTGCGCGACGTGCTGCGCGCGATGGCCAAGCCGTCGCAGAACCAGATCGCCGAAATCCTGTTGCGCACGATTGGCCTCGAGCGCGCGGGCTCGGGCACGGCCGACAGCGGCATCGCCGTCGTGCGTCGCCAGCTGCTCGCCTGGGGCGTGCAGCCGGATGGCTTCGTCCAACGCGACGGCAGCGGCCTCTCGCGCTACGACTACCTCACGCCCGAAACCCTCGTGCGCGTGTTGGCATCGATCCGCAAGGACACCGCATTCAGCGCATTTTACGACGCGCTGCCGATCGCGGGCGTCGACGGAACGATCGGAAACCGCATGCGCGGGACGCCCGCGCAGGGCAACGTGCACGCGAAAACGGGATTCGTGGCGAACGCGCGATCGCTCAGTGGCTATGTGACCACCGCCGACGGCCACATGCTGATCTTCAGCGCGCTGTGCAACAACTGGACGACATCGGTGCGCGAGATCGAGCGGGTGCAGGACGCCATCGCGGTCGACCTGGCGTCCATGCGCCTCGGCGGCGGCACCCCGTAGCATGCTCTCCGTCGCCGACGCCGCGGCGCGTATCATCGCCGACATCCGCACGCTCGGCGCCGAGCGCGTCGCGCTCCTCGATTCGTTAGGCAGGGTCCTCGCCGAGCCCGTGCGGTCGCCGCTCACGCTTCCGGCGTGGGACAATTCGGCGATGGATGGCTACGCGGTGCGCTCGGACGACGTGCGCGACGCCCGACCCGGCGCGCCGGTGACGCTGCGCGTTCTCGAAACCGTGGCCGCCGGTGCGTTCCCATCGCGGCGCGTCGAACGTGGCACGGCGACGCGCATCATGACCGGCGCACAGATGCCCGAAGGCGCCGACGGCGTGGTGCGCGTGGAAGACACCGATCGCGGCACTGCCCAGGTCGCCATTCACGACGCGCGGGACGCGGGACGCAATGTGCGCCGCCGGGCCGAAGACATCGAGGCAGGCAGCACCGTGTTCGATCGCGGACAACCCATCGGTCCGGCGCAAGTCGGCGTCCTTGCCTCGATAGGCGCCGCGGTCGTCGATGTCTATCGCCGTCCCCGCGTGGCGTTCTTCGGCTCCGGCGACGAGATCGTGGATCTCGATGGACTTCCGGACGCCGTGGCCGGCCGCAAAATCCTCACGTCCAACAGCTATACGCTGCACGCGATGATCCGCGCCGCAGGCGGCGAGCCGATCAACCTGGGACTCGTCCGCGACGATCCGGGCGAGCTCCGCGACCGCATCGCGCGCAGCTCGGGCGCCGACCTGTTGATCACGTCGGCCGGGATTTCCGCCGGCGAGTTCGATTACGTGCGCAGTGTCCTTACTGAGTTAGGCGTCGGGATGACGGTGTGGAAGGTGCGCATGCGCCCGGGTGCGCCGCTCGGCTTCGGCTGGCTCGGCACGCGGCCGTGGGTCGGGCTGCCCGGCAACCCGGTCTCGACCATGGTCACCTTCGACCTGTTCGTGCGGCCGATGCTCCGCAAAATGCTCGGCCATACGCGGCTCTACCGGCGCCCAATCCCGGTGACGCTCGAAGAACCGGTCGCGATCGCCGCCCCGCTCACGCACTTCATGCGCGGCATCGTCTCGGTCGGCGCCGGCGGCGCGATGACCGCCCGGCTGACGGGACCGCAGGGGTCCGGCGTGCTCACGTCCATGGCGCGCGCCAATGCGCTCCTCGTCATCCCCGAAGACCGGCCGCGCGTCGAGGCCGGTGAAACGGTGAACGCGCTGCTGCTCGGCGAAGATGCGCACATGAGCGCGACCTTCGCCCTCTGACCGTGACACTGGCCGAGGACATCGAGCGGCGCCATGTCTGCGTCACCCAGGACGTCGACGTCGCCGGACAGCGCGTCACGCTCCTCAAGCCGCGCTCGATCGAGGCGCTCATCGACGAAGAGGACTTCTCGCGCGACGAGCGGTTGCCGTACTGGGCCGACCTCTGGCCCGCCTCGCGCGCGCTGTCCGACGCGGTCGCGAGCGAATCGGGCGCGGGCCGCTCGTGCCTCGAGTTAGGCTGCGGCCTCGGACTGAGCAGCATCGCGGCGCTCCGTGCTGGCTACGACGTGACCGCCATCGACTATTACGACGACGCGCTCTGCTTTGCGCGCGTCAATGCCCTGCGCAACGTCGGACGCGCGCCGCGCACCCGCCTCGTCGATTGGCGGCGCCTGCCCGACGATCTCGGCCGCTTCGACCGCATCATCGCCGCCGATGTGCTCTATGAGCGCGACTACGGGCAGCTCGTCGCGCAGGTGCTCGACCGCGCGCTGGCGGCGCACGGCGTCGCCACCGTCGCCGACCCGGGCCGCATGGCCGCCGATGCGTTCGTGAGCGCGTGCGAGTCGTTGGGGTTCGAGCTTGCCGCCGCACCTGTTCGCGAGGTGCGCGACGATGGACTCACCTTTCGCGTGCGGCTGCTCGAGCTGCGCCGCGCGGTACCTCGTTAGGCGCGGCGCCGCCGGCGCGGCGCCGCATCACATGCTGCGGTACTTTGCTCCGCTGCCGCCTTCGCGCGGCGTCCAGCGCGGCCCGACGTCATCGGTCGCCTTGCAGTCCACGCAGTTGGCCGGACTCACGACCAACCGGTCGCCGTCGCGCTCGTAGACTCCTGCCGGACACAAATGCGCGTAAAAATCCGCCACTGCCGGCGGGACGTTCTGCCCAACGATCAGATGCGACGGAATGTCGTCGCGCGTCGCGTTCCCCGACCGGAAGACCGCATCGAGCTTCGAGAACGTGAGCTTGCCATCCGGTTGCACGTGCGCCACTCCGTCCGATGTGCGCGCGACGTCTGCATCCCGCTCCGACGCGATGCGGCCGCCGGGAAACGCGCCGCGCGTCGCGGTCATGAGCCCCGCTTTGATGCCGCCGCCGTACAGACCGCCGTGCTGGAACGCCAGGCGCATGTTGCGCCGCTCGTACAGGTCGCGCGTGATGTAGCTGTCCTTTACCATCTGGTCGTACGGCGCGAGCGCCGCCGCAGACGTGTCTTGCTTCTTGAGCGCGTCGAAGATCGCCCGTGCCGCGAAAATGCCGGACTGCATGGCGTAGTGGATCCCTTTGAGCGATGCGACTTCGACGAACCCCGCGGCGTCGCCAGTCACGAGCAGGCCGTCGCCGTAGCGCCGCTCCGGAAGCGCCCAGTATCCGCCTTCCGGAATCGTCTTGGCGCCCCACTCGACCATCTCGCCGCCCTGCAGATACGAGCGAAACAGCGGGTGCAGCTTGAGGCGCTGGAGCAGCTCGTGCGCATCGAGGGACGCCTGGCGATAGTCGAGGCCGACCACCACGCCCACCGCGATCTGGTTGCCGCCTAACGGGTACATGAACGTGCCGCCGAACGCGTCGGTGGGCAGCGGCCATCCCAGCGTGTGGACCACCGCATCGAGCGGGCGCGCGGCCTCCCACAGCTCCTTCACGCCTAACGCAAACAGCGGCGGGTTGGCCGAGCCGATGCCGCGCCAGCGGCAGTACGCTTGCGTCAACGGCCCGCGCGTCCCTTCCGCCAGCACCGTCACCCGCGCCGTGAGATCGGTCGGCGGCGTGTACGCCGGCCCGCGCGTCCCATCCCGCTCCAGACCGGACGGAGTGGTCCGTACGCCGATCACGCGCTCGTGCTCTACCAGCAGCGACGCCACCGGAAATCCGGTGAAGATGTTCACGCCCGCCGCTTCGGCCCGCTCGCCCAACCAACGGACCATCTCGCAGATCGAGCCCACGTAGTTGCCGTGGTTGCGCATCGTCGGCGGCGTCGGCAGACGGATCGCGCGAGACCCCGTCAGAAAGTAGACGCGCTCGCCCGACACCTTGGCGCGGAACGGGAAGTCGCCGTCCGCCATGTCCGGGAACAGTGCGCGGAACGCCACCGGGTTCACCACCGCGCCCGACAGGCAGTGCTCGCCCAGCGCGCCCGCCTTCTCCAGCACCGCGATCTGGATCTCGCCTAACGAACCCCCCACCTCCGCATCGGCGCGCGCCAGACGCGCCAGCTCGATCGCCCCCGCCAGCCCCGCCGGGCCGCCTCCCACGAACACCACGTCCATCGGCACGTGCTCGGCATCGGGCGCTTCGGCGATGATGAACCGATCCGTCGGCAGCGCAGGCTGGTACTGGCCGGGCACAATGGGCAGCGAACGAGCGGATGACGTCATGGCGAGCTCGAATGAAAACAGTGGAGCCGGCATGGTCCCGGCCCCATCGATCAGTGCGATTGTTTTGCCTTGCGAACGGCTTCCGTGAGTACCGGCAGAATCTGGAGCACGTCACCCACCACGCCGTAGTCCGCGATCTTGAAGATCGGCGCTTCCCGATCCTTGTTGATCGCGACGATGGTCTTGGACGTCCGCATGCCGGCAAGGTGCTGAATCGCACCCGAAATTCCGCACGCAATGTACAGATCCGGACTCACCAGGCGGCCGGTCTGCCCGATCTGATCCGTGTGCGGCCGCCAACCGTCATCGGTCACCGCGCGGGTCGCACCCACCGCGGCGTTTCCGAACGCCGCCGCGAGATCTTCCACCAGCTTGAAGTTTTCCGGCGCGCGCAGCCCGCGGCCGCCGCTCACGATTACAGGCGCTTCGCCTAAATCCAGCTTCGCCGTATTGCCCGCCAACAATTCCTTGGGCACCACGCGTGCCGCGGCCGGATCGATGGCCGGCGCGATCGTCGCGACGCGCGCCGTCCGCGGCGCCCGCTCCGCCGTCACCGCTCCCGGCCTCAGCGACAGCAGCACCGGCGTGCCGGTGATCGAGAGCGTCGCGATCACCTTGCCCGTGTTCACCGGGTGCCTAACGACAATCGCGTCGCCCGACGCTTCGAAGGCCGTGACGTCGGCGCCCAGGCTCGCACCCAGCTTCGCCGCGACGCGCGGCGCCAGATCCTTGCCTTGCGCCGACGCGCTGAAAAACGCCGCGCGATACGACCCGTCGCCGATGCGCGCCGCAGCCGTCGCCGCCACTACTTCCGGCGAGTACAGCGCCAGGCCGGCGTGCTCCACCACCTCCACCACGTCCGCCCCGTGCGCGCCGATCACCTCGGCGGTCGCCAAAATCCCGGGCGCGCCCATGACTAACGCGTGCACTTCCCCGCCGCCGGTCGCATCGGCCAGCCGGCGCGCAGCGGTCACTGCCTCGAGCCCAACGCGGCGCAGCGCCCCGCTCAGCGACTCCACGAACGCGAACGTGTTCGCCATTAGAGCACCTTCGCTTCGGTCTGCAGCAGCCGCACCAACTCCGGCACCGCATCGGGGCCTTCGCCGATGATCCGACCGCCCGTCCGTTCCGGCGGCAGCTCCATCTTCATGACCGTGACCCGCGATTCACCGACCTGCACCGGTTTCACCTCGAGCGGCTTTTTCTTCGCCGCCATGATGCCCTTGAGCGACGGCAGCCGCGGCCGCGCGATGCCTTCGTCGATCGTCACTACCGCCGGAAGCGGAAACTCCAGCACTTCCGCCGCGCCCTCGAGCTCGCGCCGCGCGGTCCCCCGGCCGCCCGCAATGCCGAGCTGCGACGCCGCCGAAACACATGGGACTCCCAATAATTCCGCGGCCATCGGACCCACGCTCTGATTCGCGGCGTCAATCGCCATCCGCCCGAACAACATGAGGTCGTAGCCGCCGCCCCCGAGCTCCGCCGCCAGCACGCGCGCGATCACCAACGCGTCGGCGGGCACGGCATCCGTCTTCAAATGCACGGCCTTGTCCGCGCCCATGCTCAACGCCTTGCGCAGCGTCTCCTGCACCGTGTCCTTGCCGAGCGAGATCACCGTCACCTCGCCCGTGCCGTCCTTTTCCTTGAGTTGCAACGCTGCCTCGACCGCGAAGCCATCGAAATCCGCGATGTCGAACTTCACACCGGTTTCGTCGATCGACTTCCCGTCCGCCGCAATCTTGAACCGCGTCTCCATGTCGGCGGCGCGCTTGATGCACACGGCTATCTTCACCGCGCGTGCTCCCTTGAGTTTGAGTCCGACACAATCGCGGCGGCGCCGCCCGCTTGCGTGGGCGCCGCGCAGCAGATCACTGGAACGCGCTCAGGCCGGTGATCGCTTGGCCTAACACCAGCGTGTGCACGTCGTGCGTCCCTTCGTACGTGTACACGCTCTCCAGATTAGCCATGTGGCGCATCGACGCGTACTCGGCCAGAATGCCGTTCGCGCCCAACAATCGGCGCGCCTCGCGCGCGACGTCCGTCGCCATGCTCACGTTGTTGCGCTTCGCCAACGATACCTGCTGCGGCGTCATCGTGCCCGCATCCTTGAGCCGCCCCAAGTGCAGCGTCAGCAACTGCCCCTTCACGATCTCCGTCAACATCTCGGCCAGCCGCGCCTGCTGGAGCTGGAACGCGCCGATCGGCTTGCCGAACATCACCCGGTTGCACGCGTACGATGCCGCCTCGTCGTAGCATGCCATCGCCGCGCCCACGCTGCCCCACGCAATGCCGTAGCGCGCCTGCGTGAGACACATGAGGGGACTCTTGAGCCCCGCGCTCTTCGGCAGAATCGCATCGCCCGCCACGTGCACATCCTGCATCACCAGCTCGCTCGTATCCGATGCCCGCAGCGACAACTTCCCCTTCTGATCGCGCGCCGTGAATCCGGGAGTGTTGGTCGGCACGACGAACCCGCGGATCGACCGCTCGTCCTTGTCGCCGTTCGTCTTCGCCCACACCACCGCCACGTGCGCCGTCGACCCGTTCGTGATCCACATCTTGGCGCCGTTCAACACCCAGCTGCCATCCGACTGCTGCCGCGCCATCGTGATCATGCCGGCCGGGTTCGACCCGTAGTCCGGCTCCGTTAGGCCAAAGCAGCCGATGATCTCGCCGCTCGCCATCTTCGGCAGGTACGTCCGCTTCTGCTCGTCGCTTCCAAACGCGAAAATCGGATACATCACCAGCGCGCCTTGCACCGACGCGAACGACCGCACCCCCGAGTCGCCGCGCTCCAGCTCCTGCATGATCAATCCGTACGACACGTTGTTGAGCCCCGCACAGCCGTATTCTTCCGGCAGATTCGCTCCGAACACGCCGAGCGATGCCAGCTCCGGCACCAGGTCGCGAGGAAAACGGCCCTCCACATAGCAGTCGCCGATGATCGGCAACACGCGCTCGTCCACAAAGCGGTGCACGCTGTCCCGCACCGCGCGCTCTTCCTCGGACAGCGCGCTGTCTATGGCATAAAAGTCGGTCATGGCGCGAAAACTACTCGGTCCACTTGGACTTCGGTATCAGATCACCGCGCGCAACCCGTTCGCACCCAGCGGCATTGCTCGCCTCGCCCGCGGCTCGATCCCCACTTCACGGGCCTTGTCCCTGAACGCGCGCCCGTGGTCGAGCGGGAGACCGCATTCTGCCTGCCATTGATGCACCATCTCGTGCAGAAGCGTGTGCAAGACTTCGCCCCAGGGCTCCCGCCGAATGTGCGATCGGCTGATGGTGATCTCCGGCGCAGCACCGTCGGCCGCAACCGTGTACTGTCCCAGGCGACTGCGCATCCGCCGCGAGACCGCAATCGCCACGTCGTGCAGCGATCCGCCAAAGTAGCGCCAATTATAGTCCTCGTGCGCCTTCGCGAGCTCCGCGAGAATGACCGCGTCTTCGCGGCGCGGACGCGCCAATCGCCGTATTCGAACCGATCCGTCATCCCGCGGCGCGTGTTCCAGAATCACGCGCTCCGCCTCGCGCCTCGCCCGGCGCGTCCTGCCGCCAACAAACACCACGATCGCGCGCCACACGTGCGCGGGCGCCGACAGATACCCTTCCTGCACCCGAAGCAGACCGCCGCGGACGCTCACCATTACCGTGCGATTCTTCGTCAACTCGCACCGCTCGATCCGCGAATGCAGGCCGAGCGAGCGCAATCGCCGCAGCAGCGAATCGCCATCGGCCGGCGGCGCATCGAACCCCAGCTCCAGCTGTGTTGCCGCGTCGTGCAGCAGTCGCGTGATCACCGCTCGAACGTGTATGTCGGCCCGTCGCCGAATGCGCTGTCGCGTTCGTTCCAGATCAGCGTGTGCACGACGATGCGACCCGGGTCGATGGCGATGAGATTGATCGACGACGGCCGGCCCCCGCGCGATCGGTCCGAGACGGTGCCGGCCGTCGAAACCACGGTGCCGCCGCCCGGATGTTCGACGAAATGGATAGCTTCCTGATGATCGTGTCCGCACATCACCAGATCCACGCCCAACGACTCGAACGCGCCTAACGCAGTCTTTCGATGCGCCAGGCCGTAACGGCGGGACAGCTGGCCTTTGAGCGGATTGTGATGCATCACGATCGCGCGACGGTCACCGGCCGGCGATGCCTCGAATGCGCGGCGCGCGTGCTCGACCTGGCCGGGTTCGAGATTGCCGACCACGCCGATGTCGCGCGGATTCCACGTCAGCGTGTGCGTCTGGACGCCGTGCGCCGTGTTGAGTCCCACGAACGTCACGCCGGGTACGCGCAGCACCGGCTCGAGGTCGGCCGACACATACCGCCGGTAATTCGAGAACACCGCCGTGCGCATACCGATACCCAGGGGCGCCCGCCACCACTTCACGTCATGGTTCCCGGGGACGACGATCGTCGCGCTCACACGAGCCGCATCACGCAAGAATGCCCGCGCGCGTTGAAACTCGCCGGGTCGCGCTCGCTGCGACATGTCACCGGACACGGCGACCACGTCGAAGCGCCTTGTCTGAATCAGTTGTTCAATGGCATCGACCTGCTCGGGGACGGCCGGCTTCCCGAAGTGCACATCGGACACGTGGAGAACCGTCGTCACGACGCCCCCGCGCCAGTCGCGGCCGCGAGGTCCGACGCAGAAACACGCGCTATCGGAGTCCCCATGCGCTCCAGCTCACGGGGCTGATACCAGGTCGGCCAGGTGCTCAGCAAAGCTCGCCGCCAAGCCGCGCGAAAACTTCGCCGCAGGTTCGCTCGAAACATCGCCCATCCACATGATGCGCGCTTGTCGTGCGTCGAAGATGACCATTCGCACCACCGCGCGCTCCTCGCCGGGACCCGCACCCACGAATCGCACTTCGATCGGGAACAACACGTACCGGCAATCATCCTCGAACGCCACCAGTGTGCGAAGTTGGGAGGCCAGCGGCTCCGGAACCATGTCCGGAACAGACTTCATCGGCGGACGAAGCCATTCCGCCGCCAGGTCGTACACGTCCGGCGCGTACGGCGCATTGCGCCGCGCGACCTCAGCCAATTGATGCGGGAACACCCACATCCGCCCGATCCGATCGCGATTTCGCAACGCAAACGCGATCTCACCATCGACATCGTCCAGGAACGCCTTCCGATCGGTGATCTGTCCCGCCCAACCGAGCGAGTCATCCGTCCGCAGATAGTGTGTCGGGATGACCAGCACCCGGCGCGTCGCATAGGGCGACAGCGGACGTCCGGCAGTCGGTGCGATTGTTTGCGCTGACACCTGCGCCGCGCTCGCGCATATCGCGAGAACGCCGACGACGACCAGAAAGGGCTTCACACGAGTCCTGGGCTGAGATGGGAGAAACTTACCTAGAGGGAGACGATCCGTGCACCGCCGGGTCTCCGGCCGTCGCATTCAACTCTTGTCGGCGGCTGGTGCGACGCGCAGAATCCCGCACATGCAGAAGGTCCTCTCAGGCGTAGCATGGGTCGTGATCGCCTGCGTCGGTGCCGGCGCGTTGGCGTGGCTCGCGCTTTCGCACGGAGAAACGGTCAACGCGGCGTGGCTTGTCACTGCCGCGGTCTGCACGTTCGCCGTCGGTTATCGGTTTTACTCAAAGTTCATCGCCGCGCGCGTATTCGCCCTCGACGCACGCCGCGCCACGCCGGCCGTTCGTCTCGAGGATGGTCGCGACTTCGTTCCCACTAATCGCTGGATCGTCTTCGGTCATCACTTCGCGGCCATTGCCGGTCCGGGGCCGCTCGTTGGGCCCACGCTGGCGGCACAATTCGGATTCCTTCCCGGCGCGCTCTGGATCATCATCGGCGTGGTGTTCGGCGGCGCCGTGCAGGATTTTGTGATTCTCGCCGCATCCGTGCGCCGGGACGGCCGCACGTTGGGCCAGATGGCCAAGGATGAGATTGGCCCCACTGCCGGATTCACGGCGCTCGTGGCCGTCCTCGGCATCATGATCATCTTGATCTCCGTGCTCGGCCTCGTCGTGGTGAACGCGCTCAAGGCGAGCCCGTGGGGCACCGTGACGATCGGGCTCACGATCCCGATCGCGCTTCTGTTAGGCGTGTACCTGCGCTGGATCCGCCCGGGACGCGTGCTCGAGGCGACGCTGCTCGGCCTCGTGCTCCTCGGCGTCGCGCTCTATGCCGGACAGTGGGTGGCCGCGAGCCCCATTCTCGCTCCCATCTTCACCCTCGATGCCAAGACGCTCGCCATCCTGGTCATGGCATACAGCTTCGCGGCGTCGGTCGTCCCGGTGTGGCTGCTGCTCGCGCCGCGCGACTACCTCTCGGCCTTCGTCAAGATCGGCGTCGTGATCGCGCTTGCGTTAGGCATCATCATCGTGCTGCCGCCGCTCCGGATGCCGTCGCTCACCCGCTTCGTCGACGGCACCGGCCCGATCTTCGCTGGCAAGGTCTTTCCGTTTGCATTCATCACCATCGCGTGCGGCGCGATCTCCGGATTCCACGCGCTGATCGCCTCCGGCACTACGCCCAAACTGCTCGAGCGCGAGACCGACGCGCGCGCCATCGGGTATGGTGGCATGCTGATGGAAGCGCTCGTCGGCGTCATGGCGCTCATCGCCGCGTGCGTGCTCACACCCGGCGTCTACTTCGCGATCAATGCGCCAACGGGGTTGCTGGGCCCCACGGCGGCGACGGCCGCGCATGCCATTTCGAGCTGGGGCTTCACGCTCGACCCCTCGGCGATGCAGCACCTGGCAACGCAAGTCGGCGAGAAGACGCTGCTCTCGCGCACCGGCGGCGCGCCCAGCCTCGCCGTCGGCATGGCGCAGCTCTTCACCGGCGTGTTGGGCGGCTCCGAGGCGATGGCGCTCTGGTACCATTTCGCCATCATGTTCGAGGCGCTCTTCATCCTCACCACGCTCGACGCCGGCACCCGCGTCGGACGCTTCATGCTCCAGGACCTCGGCCGCTACGTCTGGGAACCGTTCGGCCGCGTGTCGTGGTATCCGGCCGTCGTCCTGTCCAGCGCGATCTTCGTCGCCATGTGGGGACACTTCCTCTGGCAGGGCGTCATCGATCCGTTAGGCGGCATCAACTCGTTGTGGCCGCTGTTCGGGATCTCCAACCAGCTGCTCGCCGCCGTCGCGCTCTGCGTCGGCACCACCGTCATCATCAAGAGCGGCAAGGCGCGCTATGCGTGGGTCACGATCACGCCGCTCGTCTGGCTCGCCGTGGTCACACTCACCGCGGGCTGGCAGAAAATCTTCTCACCCGCGCCGCGCCTGGGATTTCTCGCGCACGCGCGCTCGCTCGCGCAAGCACCGCGCGCCGCCGACACCGGTCGCCTCATCTTCAACGACCGCCTCGATGCCGCGGTCGCCGCATTCTTCATGATCGCTGTCATCGTGATTCTCATCGAGTCCGCGCGCGAATGGATCCTCGTCCTGCGCGGTGATCGACCCGCTGCCAGCACCGAAGTCCCCTTCGAACCGACGGCCCTCGCCTCATGATGCAACCCGCTCCCGCCACGCGCCGCCCGCTGCTCCCGCTCGCCCTGTTCGCCGCCGCGGCGATTGCAGGCGCGATGCCCCTCGCCGCGCAGGATACGTCCACCTTCGCGCTCGACATCCCGAACATCATGCGCGGCGAGGAAGTCGTTGGACGCATGCCCGAGCGCATCCGTTGGTCGCCCGACAGCAAGTGGATCTACTTCTACTGGCTCCCGCCCGGCAGCGACTGGCGGGAACGCCCCGCGCCCTATCGCGTCCGCGCCGTGCCCGATGCCAAACCCGAACGCCTAACGGACGCGCAGATGGACAGCGCCGGCCCCATCGTCGAGCCGGGCAGCCTCTCCCACGACGGACGCCTCCGCGCCGTCGCCTACCAGGGCGACATCTACGTCGTCGACGTCAAGACAGAAACGTCGCGCCGCCTCACCAACACCGAAGCCCGCGAAGCGGACCCCCAGTTCGATGTCGGCGACGGCCGCGTGTTCTTCACCCGCGACGACAACGTGTTTTCCGCCGACCTGCACACTGGACTCGTCCAGCAGCTCACCGATGTCCGCCCGGGACCGGCGCCACGAGAAGATTCGGCGAGCTCGCCGCAGCGCAAAGCGCTCGAGGCCGACCAGAAGCGCCTCTTCCAGGTGATTCGCGACGAGTATCGCGCCGACAGCATCGCCAACGCCGAGAAGGCGCGCGCCGAAGGCATCCGCGGCAAGCCGCTCTATCTGTTGAAAGATGAGCACGTGAGCCAGCTCGCGATCTCGCCTAACGGAGAGAGCGTGCTGCTCATCACCAGGATCGCGTCCGAGCGCTCCCGGCCCACCGAGGTCCCCAAGTGGGTCACCAAGAGCGGATACGTCGAGGACATCAAGGGCCGCGACAAGGTTGGCGACGCGCAGGACAGCGGCCGCGTCGCCCTCGTCAGCCTGCCCACCGGCAACGCGCGCTGGCTGCACGCCATTCCCGGCGACTCGATCGCCAACCCCGGCCTCATCCGCATGCTCGGCTGGAACGACGACGGCTCGCGCGCGCTCCTGTTCACGGTGCGCTCGGACTACAAGGAGCGCTACATCGAAACGGTCGCCGAGGACGGCCGCATGGACACGGTCGACGTCCTCCGCGACACGGCCTGGATCGAGGGTCCGTGCTTCGGCTGCGGCGGCTGGTACGACAACGGAAAACGCGTCTGGTTCGTGTCGGAGGCCGACGGCTGGGCGCATCTCTACGGCGTCAACGCCAATGGGAGCGGCCGCACCCAGCTCACCAACGGCAAGTGGGAAGTGCTCGACGCCGTGCTGTCGCCCGACAAGAAGTATTTCTGGATGCACACGAGCGAACCGTCACCGTACGAGCGCCAGTTCTTCCGCATGGCCGTCACCGGCGGCGCGCGCGAGCGGATCACCGGCGCCAAGGGCGGCCACGACGTCACCGTATCGCCTAACGGCCTGCTCCTGGCCGACGTCTCCTCCACGTCCAACCGGCCGCCGGAGCTCTTCGTCGGCCCGTTCCGCGCAGGCGCCTCGCTGGCGCAGCTCACGGTGTCGCCCACGAAAGCGTGGCTCGCGTATCACTGGATCGACCCGCAGATCATCCAGATTCCGGCGTCCGATGGCGTCATGGTCCCGGCGCGCATCTATCGCCCCCAGGATGTGGGCGCGCAGCCTAACGGAGCCGCCGTCATCTTCGTCCACGGCGCCGGCTATCTGCACAACGTCGTCGACTATTGGTCCAGCTATTATCGAGAGTACATGTTCAACCAGTTCCTCGCCACCAAAGGCTACGTCGTGCTCGACGAGGACTACCGTGGCTCCGCCGGCTACGGCCGCGATTGGCGCGTCGCGATCTATCGCCACATGGGCGGACGCGATCTGCAGGACGAGGTCGACGCCTCGCGCTACCTCGGCGCCAAGTTCGGCATTCCGCCTGAGCGCGTCGGCATTTACGGCGGCAGCTACGGCGGCTTCATGACCCTCATGGCCATGTTCACCGAACCCAAGCACTTCGGCGCCGGCGCCGCGCTCCGCGCGGTCACCGACTGGTCGCACTACAACCACTGGTACACGATGCGGATCCTGAATCTGCCGGACAAAGACACGGTCGCGTACCACCAGTCATCGCCGATCTATTTCGCGCACGGACTCCAGGGGCCGCTGCTCATGTGCCACGGCATGGTCGACACGAACGTCGAGTTCGAGGACATCGTTCGCCTAACGGAGCGCCTCATCGAGCTCGGCAAGACCAACTGGCAGCTGGCGCCGTATCCGGTCGAGAACCATGGCTTCGTGCGGCCGTCGTCGTGGACCGACGAATACACCCGCGTGTTCGCACTGTTCGAGCGGACCATTGGCCATCCGCCGGCGTCGGTCACCACGGGCGCCCGATGACCGCGCGATCGTTAGGCGCGCGCATCGCCGCCGCGTCGCGGGTCGTGCGCGCGATCGTCGGCGCTCCAGACTACGAGCGCTATCTGGCACACATGCGCCGGCGCCACCCGGCCCAACGGCCACTCACGCGCAACGAATTCGTCCGCGAGCGCATGCGCGACCGCTACGAGAAGCCCGGCAGCCGCTGCTGCTGAAGCGGCGTGCCCCGCGCCATCTCACTCGTCTCGCATCGCAATCGCGGGAGAAATGCGCGTGGCACGGAATGCCGGCACGAAAGCGGCACCGAGCGCCGTCGCCATAAGCACAGCGATGGCAACGGCCATCGTCGCCGCATCGAACGGTTGCACGCCGTAAAGCAGTGACGCAATGGCCCGTAGCGCCAGCATAGACCCGAGAACGCCGATTACCAAGCCCAGCGCCGTCAGCTTCGCGATCCCCAGGACGAACCGGCGAAGCGCAGTACCCGGCTGCGCTCCAAGCGCGATCCGCAAGCCGATCTCGCGGCGACGAGCAGCGACGAGGTACGAGACAAGTCCGTACACTCCGATCGCCGAAAGGATGAGCGCCATCGCCGCAAACGAAGAAAGCAGAATCGCATAAAAACGCTGACGCGCCGCAAAGCCGGCGACGAGCGCTGTCATCGGCTGCACTGCGCGCAACGGCAAATCCGGGTCGATCGTGCGTACCACGTCTCGCACTGCCGAAGTCACGTTCCCTGGCGCCGCTGCCGTTCGCACGACGATGCTGAATTCACCCCACGCAAACTGTGCCTCGGGTACGAACATTTCCGGCGCGGTCGGCTGGATCGGACCGGCAAAGCGGATGTCCTCCACCACGCCCACCACGTGAGCGCGGCCGCCGATGCCGGTATCGGTCACGAACTCGGCGCCTAACGGGCTCCGTCGAGGATAGAACTTCTCGGCGGCCGCGCGATTGAGGATCACGACCGGCGGCGCGCCCTCCGTGTCGGCTTCCGTGAAGTCGCGGCCAGCGATGAGCCGGATGCCCATGGCGCTTCGATAGTCCGGCGTCACACCGCGATAGTGAACGCTGGACCACGCGCGCGCGTCTCCCACTGCGCCTGCCGTGACGGGCACGAGTGCCTCGATATCGTTGAGCCCGCTCAGCGGCAGCGAGCTGGTGATTCCCGTGCGCACGACGCCGGGAATCGCGTCCAGCCGACCGGTCACCGTGCGGTAGAACGCACGGACAGTGGTATCGCTCCCATAGCGTGTGCCAGGCAGCGCTACTTGCATCGTTAGGAGATGGTCCGCCGAGAAACCCAGTGGAGTCGTGTTGAGGCGCATTAGCGTGCGCACAAGCAGGCCCGCCGCGGAAAGCAGCAGCAGCGAGAGCGCAAATTGCGCGACAATGATCGTACTCCGCATCCTGCCGCGTGCCGTGGCACGGCGCCCGACAGCGTGCAATGCGCTGCTCAAGTCGACGCGAGTGGCGCGGCGCGACGGAAACACGCCAAACAGGACGCTACACATGAACGTGATAACAATCGTGACCATGACCACCGGCACGTCCAGTACGATCTCGTTCACACGTGGAAGATCTGCCGGCGCAGCGTGCCTGAGAATGGCCAACGCTCCGCTGGCCAGCAGAAGCCCCATCGTGCCGCCAACCACGGATAACAGCGCGCTCTCCATGAAAAGCATACGGGCGAGCCGCGCTCGACCGGCACCCATGGCGATGCGCACAGCAATCTCGCCCGCGCGGTTCTCGTGACGCGCGACGACGAGCGTTGCCACGTTCCCGCAGACGATCAGTAACAGGCACGCGGCGCCTGCAAGCGTTGCGAACAACACAGGACCTACGGCGCCTACCACCTGCTCCTCCATAGGCGTGACGGCAACAGTCTTCGCGCTGTCGGTAATCGGGTATGCGCGCGCGAGCCGCGCTGCCACCACATCCAGGTCGCGCTGCGCGATACCCACCGACACGCCCGGTCGCAGCCGCGCGATGACGCGCAAGTAGTGCGTGTCTCGTGAGAAGGGCGAACCGGCCAGCGATAGCGGTCTCCAAACCTCTGCGTCTTCCCGTACAAATGGCTCCGGAGAACGAAACGCGGCCGGCATCACGCCGATCACATCATAGGGATAGCCACTGAGCGTAATCTTGCGACCGACGATGTGCCGGTCGCCACCGAAGCGCTGTTGCCAGAGCCCGTGGCCAATCACGACGACCCGAGCTCCGTCGTGAACGTCCTCATCGGCGCGGAACGTCCGGCCGAGAATCGGTGCAACGCCGAGCACGCGGAAAAAATCCGCGTTTACCGAGGAGCCATGCAGCACTTCCGGGTCACCGGTCCCCGTCAGAGCAGGAGACCAAACGTTGAACGCCGCCGCGCGCTCGATCGCGGGGGTCCCGTGCACCCAGTCTAGGTAATCGAGATACGAGACCACGTCGCGCTCATCCGGCACGCTCGTTGGGCGCGACCAGAGCATCACCAGGTGTCCGCCCGGCCCATACGGCAACGGACGCAGCACCACGCGCTCCACGACAGTGACAATCGCGCTCGTCGCACCGATGCCGATGGCGAGGCAAAGGACGACCGCCGCCGTGAAGGCCGGTGCGCGCCCGAGCGAACGCACCGCGTAGCGCACGTCGCGTGCGAGCTCATCCACCGCACGGCTCCGGAACTCATCGCGCGCCGACTCGGCGTGGCGTTGCCTGCCCCCGAACGCGATGAGTGCAGTGCGACGCGCATCGTCGCTCGAAAGTCCGCGCTGCAGATTGTGCCTGATGAGCTGATCGATGTGGAACTGCATCTCGTCGTTCATCCGAGCGTTCCAGGCATTGCGATGAACGATCCCGGAAATCGACTCGACGAGGCCGCGAAATATCCGCGTGACCTTTGCGACAGGCCTCATTGTGGCTCCTCGGACACGTACCCTCGGCGGTCGAAAGATGCGCCTCCCGAATATCCAGCCGCTCCTTTCGATCGTCAAGGGGAGTCGTGGCGCGCTACCCCCTCGCGCGTCCGCACCCTTCCCGCATCGCAAACCGCCTTCGTATAGCTACCTTGAGATCGCCACACCCCACGGCGAATCGCCTGCCGGCACAGTCTTGATCACCTTGTTCGTCGCTGCGTCGATGATCGCAATGTCGTTGGACGGACCGTTCGCCGTGTAGATCTTTGATCCATCCGATGTCACCGCGACGCCCCATGGCCGCTTCGGATCTCGAATCGTCGCCACCACCGAATCGTTCGCCGTCGCGATAACCTCCAACGTGGCCCCGCGACCGGTCGTGATGTACACGAACTTGCCGTCCGGTGAAATCGCCGAGCCCATGGGCTTCGCCCCAGGCGTCGTCTTCGTGAGATCGAGCGTCTTGACCACCTTGTGGCTCTTCACGTCGACAACCGACACGTTGCCGCCGACTTCGGCCGGCACGTACCCTTTCGACCCATCAGGTGCAAAAACCACCGACCGCGGCCGCTTCCCGACCTTGATCGTTGCAATCGCTTTGTTCGACCCCACATCGATCACCGTCACCGTCCCCTGCCCCTCGCTGGTCACCCATGCCTCCTTGCCGTCGGGCGTCACCTTCACGCCCTCGGGCTCGCTGCCCACTTTCACCTTGGCGACCTCCTTGCCGTCCGCGAGGTCGAGCACCGTGGCCTTGCCCGCATCCTCGTTGGACACATAGATGAACTTGCCGTCGGGCGTAATGTCGAAGTTCTCAGGATCGTGACCGCCCTGCAGGCGTCGCATGCTGTCCGTCGCCAGATCGACCAGCGCGATGCCGTCCTTGGACCTGTCGGGCGGCGGCAACTTCGACTCGTCGACACCCGGTCCACCGATCGGCGAGCCGCTCACCGCGACGACCAGCGTCTTGCCGTCAGGCGTTAGGCGAACGCCGCGCGGCCGCTGCCCCGCGTCGATCGTTTTCACCACGCTGTCGGTGGCCGTGTTGATCACCGTGACCTTGTTGCCGCGCTCGTCCGACACATACACCAGCGACGCCCGAGCGCTCGCCGCGGCCGGAGCCGGCGCAGCCGCCGTCGATTCCGCCCCCGCCGCGGGCTGTTTCTCGCTGCCCGAGCACGCCGCCGCCGCCAACGCGCCCGCCACGATGCTACTGCCTAACGAAAGGCCCTGCCACGTTCCACGCATTTCCAATCTCCTCGTGCTGAAGTACCGGGCGCTCAATACGCCCGACCGCGCGTGCACCATCTACGCGAGGCCCATTCCCCACCGGGCCAACGCCGTCGGATATCCGCCGTACCGCAACAGCTCGCCGTGAAATCGCGACAACGAGAATCCGCTGCCATCGCGGCTCCACGCGTCGCGTGCATCGTCGCGCAGCCGCTCGATCTCGCGCCGCCCAACGACGAAGCACGACATGAGTGTCGGATGCGCGACCACTCGCATCACCTCGCTGCGAGCCGTCGCCTCATCCACGCCGAGCTCGTCACGCAACCGGCGCTCGGCGGCGCTCAGGTGCAGCGTCTTGGTGTGCACGGCCACATCGATGATCGCGCGAAGGGTCCGCCATAGAACATCCCGCGCGTGCAGAAGCCGCGCTGCCGGCGACGCGAAGAACCCCGCCTCCGCCATCATCGCCTCGCAGTAGTAAGCCCAGCCCTCGCGCGCCTCGTCGCTCCACAACACGCGACGGACCGTGCGCTCCAATGCGTTCGCCGTGACCGTCTGCTGATGGTGCCCGGGAATCACCTCGTGCACCACCGTGCTCGCGATGTCCGACCGCCGATAGACCGATGACCCCGCCACGTTAGGCGCCGTGAGGAACAACGTGCCCGCTTGCGATTCCGCGAACGCACCCGGCCCATCGTACAATGCGAACGGCACGAGCGGCGCGAGATACGCGGGCGTTGCCCGCACGCGCACCGGCGCCGTGACCACAGTGACCAAGCCGTGCGCCGACGCGAACCGACGAGCCGTATCCATGGCGTCCGCGTACGCGCTCGTGAGCACTGCCGCCGCTCCGGAATCTTCACTCACGCGCTCCACCACCTCCCGCCACGGCGTGCCGGGTGCGATCGCCGCCGCGGCCGCCTCCACGCCGCGCTGCGACTCTTCGTACGCGTGCTCTGCCCAACGCAGCAGTTGGTCCGCGCCGTCCTGGATCATGTGCGCCGTATGCAGGCGTCGCTCGAAGGCCTCGCGTCCGACGCCCGCCGTGTCCCGCGCGCGCTCATCCATGAGTGCCAACGCGTCGCCGAATCGTTCCAGCGACTCGACGGCCGCCTCCTGCACCGCCGCACCCTCGGGATCGGCGCCCAACGGACCAAGCGCTTCGCGCACCTCGTCACGCACCATCGCCAATCCGCCGGGCAGCATGGCCGCCGCGATGCCTAACGCTGGCCGAGTGGGTTGGACGAGCGCGTCGACCGCCGCCCCGAGGAATGCCGGGAGGGCGCGCAGCCGCGAGAGGAGCGCGGCGCTCCGCTCGCGCGGGTCGCCTTCGTTATCCGTTAGGCGATCGATCCCATCCAGGGCGTGGCGCACGTGAAACGTCGGGTCGTGCGCGAACGGGCGCTCGCGCTCGAACCACGACAGGAGTTGCCGCGCGTCGTGCAGCGCCGCCGTTTGGTCGATCTCATCATCGAGCGTGTCGGCCGTCGCTTCCTCGAGCGCGCCGGTATAGCTGCGTAGCGCCGCGCTGTGCGCCCGCACCGCTGCGGCGTCGAACGCGCCGTACATCCCGTCCAGCTCGCGCCGGCCCGCACGCGTCGCTTCGACTGGATCGATCCGGAATCGAAGGTCGAGATACCCCTCGAAGACCTGCGCGAGCGGCGGCGTCACGCCCGCGCCGGCTGGCTCCGATACGCAGACACCAGCGTCTCGATCTCGACGTCGCTCAACACGCGGCTCACACGCTTGGCGGCCTCGAACACGTGCTGGCACAGCCCGGCGTCCGACGCGTCATGGCCGTGCTCCTCGAGCCAGTATTTCACGTTCGACAGCCCCGACACGTGCGAGATCTCGATCCGTTGCGCAAGGCCGAAGTCGCCCGCCGGCACGCCGGAATAGATGCGGTCCGCCAGCCACGCATGTCCCTTGCGGCGCGCCTTGATGATCGCCGCCGCATGCACGCCCGTCCCGGTGCGGAATGCATCGTCGCCTAACACAGGGTAGCTCGGCGGGATCGGCACGCCGCACGCGCGCGACGCCAGTCGCGAGTACTCCGGCAGCCGGCTCAGCTCGTGCGGGTGCGCGCCGAGCAGCCGCAGATTGATCAACAACAGATCCATCTCCGTGTTGCCCACGCGCTCCCCAATGCCTAACGCGGTCCCGTGCACGCGATCCACCCCCGCCTCGATCGCCGCGAAGCAGTTGGCCAACCCGAGCCCGCGGTCGCGATGCCCGTGCCAGTCCAGCTTCACCGCTTCACCGCTCGGCGCGATGATCTCGTCGCGAACAAAACGCACCAACGCGCGCACACCGTCCGGCGTTGCGTGCCCAACGGTGTCCGCCAGACACAGACGCCGGGCGCCCCAGCGAATCGCGTTCCCGTACAGCGCCTTGAGCGTGTCCGGCGCCGCGCGCGTCGTGTCCTCGGTCACGAACATCACCGGCATGCCCTCGCGCACCGCGAACGTCACCGCCTCTTCACTCGCCCGCAGCATGCGATCCAGCGTCCAGTCTTCCGCATACTGCCGGATCGGCGACGACCCGATGAACGTCGCGGTCTCGATCGCGAGTCCCGTCGCATGCGCGATCTCGACGACTGGCTCCACATCACTCAGCACCGTGCGCGCCGCGCAGTTCGGGGACAACGGAAGTCGCGCATCCACGATCTCGCGCGCCAACGCCAACGTGTCCGCGCGCGCCCGCGGACCGGCGCCCGGCAGCCCGATGTCCACCGCGTCGATGCCCAGTTCGACCATCAGGCGCAGGAGCGCACGCTTGTCATCGATCGACGGATCGGTCACCGACGGACATTGCAGCCCGTCGCGCAGCGTCTCGTCGTCGAGCTCCACCCGACACGCGCGCCAATCGAAGGCGGTGTCGATCGAATTCCAGTCGTGGATCAGCTCGCGTTCGTCCATGGTCACCGGTGAAAGCCTCCGTCCGAACAGGCCGTCTGCGCTAGGTTGCAATATACCCTTGCGCAGACCCGATCCCGAGATCAATTGAAGGCATGCCGCGCCAGTCCTCGGTTTACGATCTCTGGATGTCAGCGCCGCTCGCGCACGCGCGCGGCGCGCTCCGCGCGCGCGACACCGAGATCGTCGCCTCGCAGGTCGCGATCTCCGAAATCGAAGCGCCCACCGGCAACGAACGCCGTCGCGGCGCGTGCATCGCCGAGCGATTCCGCGCGATCGGACTGCGCGACGTTCGCGTCGACGCGGCCGACAATGTGATCGGCCGTCGCGACGGCGCAGCCGATGTCGCGCCCGTCGTCATCTGCGCCCACCTTGACACGGTCTTTCCGCCCGGCACCCCCGTTCGCGTAAGGCGCTCCGGCGCCCGTCTCGTTGGCCCCGGGATCGGCGACAACGGCCGCGGACTCGCCGCCATGCTCGCCTTGGCCGAGGTCATTGACGGAACACGCATGCGCACGCACGCACCGGTGGACTTCGTTGCCACCGTCGGCGAAGAAGGCGCCGGCGACCTCCGCGGCGCCAAGCACCTCTTCGACCGCGCCGGCGATGCGCGCGCCGCGATCGCGCTCGACGGCGCAGGCGATGAGCGCATCGTCCACCGCGCCCTGGGATCGCGCCGCTTCCGGATCACCTTCCGCGGTCCGGGTGGCCACAGCTGGACGGCGTTCGGCGTGCCTAACGCTGTCCACGCCGCCGCGCTCGCCGCCGCCAAGCTCGCACGACTCCCCCGGCCCGCGTCGCCGCGCACCACCCTCTCGGTCGGACGCATCGGTGGCGGAATTGCCGTGAACGCCATCCCCGAGGAAGGCTGGCTCGAGGTCGACCTCCGCTCGACGTCGGCGGCAGTCCTCGATCGCTACGAGCACGAAATCCACGCCGCGGCTCGCGCCGCATCCGAAGAAGAAAATGGTCGCCGTGCGCGCGGCACACCGCCGCTCACGGAATCGATCGCGCGCATCGGGAATCGGCCCGGCGGCGACACAGACGCCACTCACCCGTTGGTCGCGCTCGCCGTCGACACCACGCGCCTCATCGGCCGCGAGCCCGAGTTGGCCACCGCGTCGACCGACGCCAATGTGCCGATCAGCCGCGGCATTCCTGCGATCGCCATCGGCGCCGGTGGTCGCGGCGGAGATGCCCATACGCCCGCCGAGTGGTTCGACAACACCGACGGGCACACCGGACTCGCGCGCGCGCTCGCTATCGTGATCGGCGCCGCCGGTCTCGCCACCGCCTCCCACACCGCGCCTCCAGCCGCCTGACGCGAACGGAGCACCGCCGTCAGTCGCGTTCCAGCCGGATCTCGCTGTGGCTGCCTAACGTCAGCGAGCCGCGCGCGCCCTTCACCACGACCTCGTCGCCGAGCATCGAGTCGTGCAGCAACGACGCCTCGATGCAGCTCTTGACGCCGATCACGCTGTCCCGAATCG
The DNA here is from genome assembly GCA_036273715.1 of Gemmatimonadaceae bacterium. Classification (NCBI taxonomy): domain Bacteria; kingdom Pseudomonadati; phylum Gemmatimonadota; class Gemmatimonadia; order Gemmatimonadales; family Gemmatimonadaceae; species Gemmatimonadaceae bacterium. The sequence goes on along the minus strand of DASUHB010000033.1, from coordinate 29,316 downwards.
TCGAACCGCTGATGCGCGTTCCCCCTCCGATCGAGACGTTCGGCCCGATGGTCGAGCGCTCGATCACCACCCCGTCTTCGATGTAGACGGGATCGAAAATGCGCACGCCGGGCGCCGGCGCCGGCCGTCGCGCCCGTCCCCGCTCGAGCATCGCGCGGTTCGTTTCCAGCAGCGTGTCGAGCTTGCCCGCGTCGTACCAGCCCTCGACGTCGATCACCTTGATGCGCGACCCGTGATCGATCATGTACTGGAACGCATCCGTCAGGTAATACTCGCCGTTCACCGGCGGCTGCCGCATCACGTAGTCGATCCCCTCGTACAAGCGCTTCCAGTCGCGCACATAGTACAGCCCGATGTTCGCCCGCCGCGAAATCGGCTCGCGCGGCTTCTCCACGATGCGGGTCATGTCTCCCGCTTCGTTAGTCACCACCACCCCGAAGCGCTGGTAGTCCTCGACTTCCTTCACCCAGATGATCCCGTCCGCATCCGTCGTCTTGAGCACCGACAAGTCCGCATCGAAGATCGTGTCCACGAAGATGATCAGCACCGGCTGGTCGACGTACGGCCGCGCCAACGCGATCGCACTCGCCGTTCCGTTCTGCACCTCCTGCTCGATGAACACCGACGGAAAATCGTATTCCTGCTTCGCGAAGGCCTCCACCTTTTCCTTGAGATGCCCGGTGATGTAGATGATCTGCTCGACGCCGCCTAACCGTTGCAGATCGTCCAGGATGTACCCCATCACCGGCTTCCCCGCCACGCGGAGCATCGGCTTCGGCGTGACGTGCGTGTGCGGCCTGAGCCGCGTCCCCTTGCCCGCGAGCGGAATGATCACCTTCATGGCGCGCTCGTCCCCTCCCGCCCGTAGCGGTCCTTGAGTCGCACGACGTCGTCCAGATGCGGCGTCGATGCCTCGAGCACGTCGCAGTCCGTCACCGCTTCCATGTAGTGGACCGTGCCCGGCGTAATGCGGAATGCCTGCCCGGGCTCGAGTCGCATGTCCTCGAGCTCCCCGTCGCCGAGCTTCACCCAATAGATGAGCTTGCCGGACAAGAGGTACACCGTCTCGTCCTTGTGATTGTGATACTGGACGGACAGCGCGTGGCCAGCCTTGATGTGCAGAATCTTCCCGACGTATTGGTCGGTGCGCGCCCAGATGATCTCGTGTCCCCACGGCTTGGGCACCGTGGTCACCGCCGCCGGTCCGGACATGCGTTGCTCGCGAGTGATGAAGTGTCAGGATTCTAGAGCACTGCATGTGCCGCGCAAGCGGCCCGCGCAACGCGGCGCGACGCTCTGCGCCGCGTCGCTTACCGAATCGTGCCGAGCATGCGCGAACGCAACATGCTCAAACGCCGGCGCACCGATCCATCCATGATGGTGTCGCCAACACGCACGATCGTGCCGCCAAGAATCTCCGGACGAACGACGAAATGCGGTACCACCGTCTTGCCCAGCACGCGCGACAGCCGCGCGGCCACGTCATGCCCCAGCGTGGCATCCGGCTCTCGCGCCACCGTCACAGACGCGTGCACGCGATTCTGGATTTCATCCACAATCGCATGATACTCGATCGCAATGTCCGGAATGAGATGCTGCCGGCGGTGCCTGATCACAGCCTGCAGAAAGCGCACGAACGGCCTCGGCAGCCGGTCCGCAAACGCCGCCGCCACGATCTCGTTCTTTCGCTCGGCGCTCACGCGCGGCGATTCGAGGAATCGCGACAACCTGATGTCCGCCTGAATGGCGCCGGCGACCTCGTCGATCAGACCCCCCCAGCCATCCAGGTCCGACGCACGACGCGCGAGCTCGACCAGCGTCTCCGCATAATTGCGCGAGATCGTCGGCTCTTGCATTAGCGGCTGGCCGGTTCCAGCGACGCCAGGAACGACTCGACCACTCGACGGTTGGTCTCATCATCCAGGTTCTTCTCGATCACCTTGCTCGCGCTCCGCACCGCGAGATTCACCGTATCGCGCCGCAGCTCCACCATCGCCTGCTGACGCTCGGTCTCGATCTCCTGGCGCGCGCGCTCCATCACCTGCTGCTGCTCGCGATGCGCCTGCTCCACGATCTCCGTGCGCACCTTCTCACCTGCGACACGACCCTCGGCGATGAAGCGTTGGGCATCGGCGTGCGCCTGAGCAACGAGCCGCTTGTGCTCCTCGAGCAGCTTCGCCGCTTCCTCACGATCCCGCTTCGCGTTCTCGATCGCATCTTCCAGCGCTTGCTCACGCGCCTCGACGGCCCGCGTGATCGGCTTGAACGCGAACTTCGTCAGCACGATCAGCACGACGATGAAGATGATCAGCGTCCAGAACATCAAACCGCCGTTCGCGGTCAGCAGCTTCGGCGGCTCCGCGTGCTGCTGCTGGGCTGCAAGCGGCAGCGCGTTGCCTAACATGAGGACGCAGGCGGCCAGCGACGTGCGCATGAGTACGATCCCCGAAGAGTGAAACCGCATCGGAAGCCCGGGCTCCCGATGCCGTTTGAACGCTAGAACGCGAACTTGTTCTGAATGACGAACGCGACGACGACCGCGAACAGGGCCACGCCCTCGATGAGCGCGGCGAGAATCAACCCCGCCGTCTGAATCGAGCCCGATGCTTCGGGCTGCCGTGCGATGCCATCGGCAACCTGTCCGCCGATGCGCCCGATGCCGATACCGGCACCGATCGTCGCCAAACCGGCACCGACGCCGGCGCCTAACATTGCCCACGCACCCGCGTACTCGCGTGAGAACGACCCGGCGGCCTGCAAGAGTGCGAACATGTGGATCATCGATGTTCTCCGTTCCGTTGACTGACCCTCGCTCCGCGTCGGCCTCACCGCGCCGCCGCCGCTCGTCGCCGAGGCCCGGGCCTCAACGAGCTTCCCCAGGTCGCTCGACCGGGTACCAACCTGCGGCTGGAGCACCGCCGCAGGCGTCAAAACACCAATGCCTGCTAATGCGCCTCGGACCGAATGAGCCCGATGAACACGCAGGACAAAATCGTGAAAATGTACGCCTGCAGGAACGCCACGAATATCTCGAGCAGGCTGCTGCCCACACCCATCAGCACCGACGGAATGCCCACCCAGTAGCTCGCGAACGTGAAGATGAGGCTGATCAGCGCCAACAACACCACGTGACCCGCCGTCATGTTCGCGAACAATCGAACGGCCAGCGCGAACGGCTTCGTGAATTTGCCGATGATCTCGACGACCGTCATGATCGGCACCATGAACAGCTTCATCACGAACGGAATTTCTTTGGGCGGCACATAGAAAATCGTGCGCAGATATCGCCACCCCTGCGTCTTGATCCCCGTTGCTTCGACCACCACGAACGTGATGATCGCCAGCATTCCGGTCACCGAGATGTTGCCCGTGGCTGTCGATCCGTAAGGCACCAGGCCCAGCAGATTCGCGAACAGAATGAAGAAGAAGAGCGTGAGCCCGAATGGCACGAATGCGTTGCCGTGCGGTCCCACGTTCGCCAGCACCACGTCGTTGCGGATGTAGAGCACCACGGCTTCGATGCCCGTCGCAAAGCCCTTCGGCGATCCGCGCTCCGTGGTGTGCCGCTCGTGCGCAATCGCCGCCGGGATCAATACGACCATGCACAGGATCGCCGCGACGAACAGCATGACGACGTGCTTGGTGATCGAAAAATCGATTTCGACCGATCCGACGCGCACCGGCTTCCACCGCGGAATCTCCCACGCATGCCCGAACGGCAGCTCGATCGTGTGCGAGTCCGTGATGTGCGGCATGATGATGTCCGCCGATCCCTGCGCGCCCATGAGGCGGTCGCCGCGAGGTCCCACGTGGATCTGATGCGCCGGAGCGGCGTTGGGCGCCGCGCCCTGGGCGTACATCGCCGCGGGCGCCGCCATGCACGCGAGCGCGAGGACGAGCGAACGAAAAGTCATCGTTTCAGAAGCAGTGGTTCGACCAACGTCGTCACGAAGAAGAACGTCGCCAAACTGAGAAGCGCCGGCTCGGCGCGCAGCCCCAACGCCCGCACCAACCAGAATCCCATCACGGCCAGCGCCGCGAGCCGCAGCAACATTCCCATACCCCAAGCGGGAAACACGTTCGTGCCCGCGCCCGCAACGAGCAACACGACCGCAAACGCAAACGACTGCACCGCAAACGCGATGACCGCGCTCACCTCGATCGCGTGCGCATCGCCCGGCAATCGGAACAACAGGCCGAGCAAGAACGCGCCAACGACGATCAGGACTGCGGCAGCGGCGACGAAACGCATCACCCGCTTCATCGCTCGCCTCCATCGCCATGCGCGTCGTGCTCGGAACTACGCCCGCCCCGCTGCTGCGACGAGTGCGCCGTGAGCGAGCGATACATGGAGTAGAATCCGGCGAACGCGCCCACGAATGCTCCTAACACCAACAGCCACGGCGTCGTACCAAGCTTCCCGTCCAACCACCGGCCGAGATACACGAACACCAGAATCGACACCACGAGCTGAATGCCCGAGCCCGCAAATGCGGCCGGAGATGGACCGCCCGCTGGCATTCCACGTTCACCGCGCCCGGAACCGGGCGCTCCAGATCGCCGCTCCGGTTCTCTCATGCGCGCGGAAATGTAGGAGCTTGTGAAATTTTTCGCAAGCTAAAGAAGAACCCGCTCCAACCCACCGGACATAATAACCGTCTAATCGCCAAGTTTCGGTCTCCACATAACTTACGCGTTACTACACCCTTGACGGCTCGTCCCGGTGTTGATAACTTCGCCCTCAGATTCTGCTTCTCCCTTTGCCCGTGCGACCGCCCCCGTTCCCCGGCCGGTCTCAATCTCATGACCTCCCGTTTCGTCATCTGGCTACTCTGCGCAGGCGCCGTGTTCGTGGCCTGGAGCCCCCACGCCAAACACAACGAGTCCGCCGCCAGCACGACGAACGAGCACTCGCAATCGGATACCGTACCCAAAAAAGTCACTACCGCTGCGCTGACCTCCGCCGCGCACGTCAGCGTCGACCATAACGTCAAAGTCAGCCTGCGCGTCACGAACGTCGCCGATCACGCGGTCGAAATCGATTTCCCATCCGGCAAAACCCACGACGTCGTCATCCTCGACTCCACTGGCCATGAAGTCTGGCGCTGGAGCGACGGCCGCATGTTCACCCAAGCAGTCCGCAATACGCTCTTGGGCGCGAACGAGTCCGTCACATACGAGGAGTCATGGAATCCGCACGGACGTACCGGCGACTTCACCGCCGTCGCTCGCTTGGAAAGCAATAATCACCCCATTCAGCAGCGCACCGACTTCACACTGCGCTAATCGAGCCCACGCACCACCCTTAACGCCCCGCGCCCCCGCCGCTACCTTTCGCAAACCTGCGGCGAGAATCAGAGGACGCGTTTGGCGACACCGGCTCGATCTTCCACACACGATGACACGCGCGACGTCCAACTCCTCACCGAGTTGGCCACCGCGCGCCAAGCGCTCATCGATCAGATCGGCCGGCGCATCATCGGCCAGAAGGAAGTCGTCGAGAATCTCGTCGCCGCCCTGCTGAGCGGCGGTCACGCACTACTCGTCGGCGTTCCCGGTCTCGCCAAGACCCTGCTCGTTAGGACGCTCGCCGACGCGCTCGACCTCTCCTTCTCTCGCATCCAGTTCACCCCCGACTTGATGCCGAGCGACATCACCGGCACCGAATTGCTCGAAGAAGATCACGCGACGGGCAGACGCGTGTTCAAGTATGTGAAGGGACCGGTGTTCGCCAACGCGGTGCTCGCCGACGAGATCAATCGCGCGCCTCCGAAAACGCAGGCCGCGCTGCTGCAGGCCATGCAGGAGCACGCCGTCACCGCCGCCGGGCGGACGCACCCGCTCCCCGAGCCGTTCTTCGTGCTCGCCACGCAGAACCCGATCGAGCAGGAAGGCACGTACCCGCTGCCGGAAGCGCAGCTCGATCGATTCATGTTCGAGCTGCGCGTCGGCTATCCGACGGCCGACGAAGAAGAGCACGTCGTCGCCACCACCACAAGCGATACCGAAGCCTCGGTCACGCCGGTGCTGGACGCGACGCGCCTCATCGCACTCCAACACCTGGTGCGCCGCCTCCCGGCGCCGCCCACGGTCGTCCGCTACGCCGTCGGCCTCGCGCGCTCCACACGACCGGATGCAAAAGAAGCCTCGCCCGACGTCAGAAAATACGTCAGCTGGGGCGCCGGCCCGCGAGCCTCGCAATATCTAGTGTTAGGCGCGAAAGCTCGGGCCGCCATGGACGGCCGCGCTGTGCCCGACCTGGACGACGTCCGGTCCGTCGCGCTCGTCGTGCTCCGCCACCGCATCGTGCTCAACTTCCAGGGCGAAGCCGAAGGCATGACGCCCGAGCGCCTCATCCGCCTCGCGGAACGTTAGGCGCTCGATCGAAGCCCGGCTGCGCGCCCCCATTGCGTTAGGCGTCGTCGCCGTCCCGCCCTTCGTCGTCACCGCTCCACCACCGCCGCCACCACGGCGGCCGCGACTCCGGCGCCAACGTCCGGTCCACCGCGTTCCGCCACGCGTCACGCATCTCGGCCGCGTCGCCAAATCGCTGCTCCGCCACCGGCGCCAGTCCGCGCCGCAACCACTCGGCCACCGGCTCCGGATACCCGCGCAGATCGACGTCGCCCGATAGTTCCCGCCCCAGAATCGCCCGCCCATCTCCCGTGCCGAACGGCGGCTCGCCGGATAAGAGATACGTCACGATCGCCGTCAAGCCGAAGCAATCGACGGCCGCTCCCTGCGACTCGCCTAACAACTGCTCCGGCGCCGCGAACTCCGGCGTGCCCGTCGTCCCGCTCAACAGCTCTTCGCCGGAAATCTTCGCCACACCAAAATCGGCGATCCGCCACCGCCGGTGCCGATCGATCAGGATGTTCTCCGGCTTGAGATCCCGGTGCACGATGCCGATCGCGTGCGCCGCCGCCAGCCCGTCCAGCACCTGATCGATGTGCGACGCAATCTGCTCCACCGACCGCGGCCCCGATCGCTTCACCAGATCGGCCAGCGACCCGTTCTCGGCCAACTCCATCGTGTACCACGACACGCCGCCGTTGCTGTCCCAGTCGTAGATCGGCACGATCGCCGGATGCGCGAGCTGCGCCGCCAGCTGCGCTTCGCGGCGAAACCGCCGCACGGCGATCTCGTCGTTCGCGACCTGCGGATGGAGCATCTTGAGCGCGACCTCGCGCTCCAGCGTCAGATCTCGCACGCGCCACACCGACCCGAACGTACCGGAACCGAGCCGCGCGATCACCTCGTAGTCCTCGCCCGTCGCCCACCGCAGCCGCTCCTCTTCCGCGTCGCCTAACGGACGAATCGCCGGCATCGAGCCGCTGATGTACACCGACGATCTCGCGCCGCCGCCCACCGCTCGATCCAGCTCGCGCAGCATCGCCGCCACCGAGTGATACCGCCGCTCGGGATCGCGCTCCAGCGCCCGGTCGAGCACGCGCGCCACGGCCTGCGGACAGTCCGGCCGGACTAACGGAAGCGGCGGCACCTCCGGCGGCGGATACTCGCCGGTCAGCGAGGCAAATGCCGTCGCCGCCAACTGCCACTGATCGCTCTCCGGCGTCGGCAGCCACTCGCCATCGGGCCATTCCGGAGCCCGCGGCAGTCGGCCGGGAAACGGTGTCAGCTCCGCCGGTATCATGTTGCGCGGCAGCGCCCACTCCCACGCCAGCAGCCAGAGCTGACCCGTCGGCGTGAACCAGATCGATTCGCCGCACACCGCGCCGTGCGCGGTAGCCGTCGTGTGCAGATACGCCAACGCCTGACCCGTCGAGCGCAAGAGCTGCAGCGATGTCGCGAGATCGTCCGGCCCCACCCGCCGAATCCGTCCGGCCACGCTCTCACCCGAAATCCATCGCCGCACGTACGCGGGTCCTCGACGACTCTGCAAACCGCCCGGCCACCAGTCGTACGCAGTTGGTATTGATGCGTGCGCCCGATGTGCCAGCGCGCGCGCCTCCGCGCCCAGCCATGTCGCCTGCGCGGGATCCGGCACCGTCACAAGCGACAGCGAGCGACCGAGCGCGTCCACGACTTCCTGGTAGTGACGGAACTCGGCCTGCACCCCCTCGGCGCCCCACGACCAACCCGCGGGTAGTTGCCAGCCCTCGATGTGTGACGGAAGTTTCGCCGTCACGCTGTTCGGCGACGGCGCGCCGGGTGCCAAGGGCGAGATGCCCGAATCGGATGTGGCGGCCGGCGACGCAGGCGCCCCAGCGGGACGCGACCCGGCGCCGGCAGGCGGCGTGACGGTCACGAGCAAAACCTATAGCCCGTGCCGGCCACGGCCAAGCACGCCAATCAACGAGCCTACATGGATACGACGATCACCGCGCCCCCAATCATCTTCGAGCCCCTCTTCGATGACGTCACGCCGCCGACGCGCGCCACGACGGGCGCCGCCGGCTACGATGTGCGCGCCCACCTGCGCAACCGCGCCGTTCGTACATGGCGCGCGGGCGCCGAGAGCCTCGAGCCGGCAACCGCCGAGGGCGTGTTCATGCTCGAGGCCGGCGACGTCGCACTCATTCCATTGGGCTTCCGTGCGCGACTGCCGGCCGGATACGAGGCGCAGGTTCGCCTGCGGAGCTCGATCGCGTTTCGCCGCGGCCTCATTCTGCCCAACGCACCCGGCACCATCGATGCCGACTATCCCGATGAATGGCTCGTAATGGTGCGCAATGTTTCCACGCAGCGCGTCGGCATCGAACACGGTGAGCGTATCGCGCAGATCATCCTGCATCGCTACGCATCGCTCGCCTGGACCACCGGCGCCGTCACACAGTCCACCGATCGACGCGGCGGCATCGGCAGCACCGGCTGACGGACTCGCGGCTCCCGCCTAACTGAATCGTATGACAGTGTAGTACGAATGACGCTCGCGTGACGAGCTCGGCGTTAGTACTTTGGTCGGGCGAAAAAACACGCCACGGAAACGCGTCACATGATCCACTTGGTCGGACTCGGACACGCCGTCATCACGGTCGGCGTCACGCGCCTTACACAGGCCAGCGAAACCCTCTTCGCCTCCGCGCTGTTGTTCGTGTCCGAGGCAGGCCGGCCCATCGAGCGCCATCGCATCATCGAGCTGCTCTGGCCGCGGACATCGGCGCAGCGCGCCAGTCACCGGCTCAGACAGACTCTTTACCGGCTCAACGCGCTCGGCGCTTCCCTCCGTTCGGATCGCGGCCACATCACGCTGCCCGCGCGCTCCGCTCAGTCCGACTTCGGCGAAGTCCTCGCCGCGGGACGCAGCGCAGACCCCAACCGCGTCGCGGAGCTCGTGCAAGGTCCTTTTCTTCCGGGGTACACACCGCGATTTTCTTCGACCTTCAGCGAATGGCTCGAGCGGGAACGCGACGTCGTCACATCCGGTCTCCGACGCGTCCTCGTCGCCGCCATCGCCGCCCAACGGGAGCGGGCCGACTGGGCCGCCGTGGAACGACTCGCCACCCGCTGCCTCCTGCTCGATCCGCTCAATGAAGAAGCGACGCTGGCCCTTGCCGAAGCCGCCGCGTTCCACGGCAGCAAGGTGCGCGCACTCGAAATACTCGACGCATACCTGCAAGAGCTCGGACCCACCGCAGGCGACATCCGCGTACCGGCCACGCTGCTCCGACGACGCATCGCCGAAGCATACCGCGCCGCTCCCGACCAACACCCGTCGTCCCAACTCGGCCGCGATCAGGAAATGCACGACGTCAAGCGCGTCCTGCACGGTCTCTTCGCCGCCCGCGGCGAAACCTGTCTCGTCTGCGGCGAAAGGGGCATCGGCAAGAGCCGTTTCGCCACCGAAGTTGCCCGCGCTGCCCAACTCGACGGGATCAAGGTCGCGCGGGTGGAATGCCAGCCGCACGACAGTGAACGCGCCCTCGGCGGCATCATCGAGCTCGCCCGCGGCGTGCGCGCCATGCGCGGTGCGATCGCCGTCGGAGAAGCGTCGAAGCGCACCCTCGACGCCGTGCTCGTCACGGACGGGCGCGCCGATCACTCGGCGGGCCTCGATGCCGCCGAGCTCTCCACCCGCGTCCGCAACGCGCTCATCGATCTCGTCGACGCAGTCTCGAGTGAACAGCCCATCGTCCTCATCATCGAGGACGCGCAGTGGCTGGACCCCGCCTCGTGGACATGCATCCGCGGATTGTCCCGGTGGGCGCTCAAGCGCCGCGCACTCATCGTCCTCACAGCCAGGCAGCCTGACGTCGCCCGCCAGTTCGACTGTGCCGAGGACGTGCGCCCCCGCGTGATGCGCCTCAAACCGCTCGATGATCCGGCAAGTCGCGCGCTCGTCCAACGCATCATCACGGGCTCGCATCGCGCCGGGAACGAGTCGTTCACCGAATGGTGTGTCGCGCGCGGCGGCGGCAATCCGTACATCCTCATCGAGCTTGCGACCCGGGCGGAAGGCGAATACGAGCCGTTTCGCGCCCCCGCGGCGCTCGAGCGCATTGCCGCAGAGCGCCTCGACCAGTTGAACGACGTCCCGCTGCGCATCTTGCAAGCCGTCGCCGTGCTCGGCCCGAGTTCGTCCACCCGGCGCGTCGAGGAAGTGCTCGGCGTCAACCGGTTAGGCCTGCTCGACGGACTCGACGCACTCAGCGCCGCCGGGATGATCGGCCTCGACGGCGACCGGATCGTTCTGCGCCACCGCCTCACGGCGGACGCGGCGCTCGACCGTCTGTCCACTCCGGCGCGCCAGCTGCTCCACCGCCGCGCCGCCGAGCTGCTCGAGGGCGAACAGCGCGCCGATCGTCCCGAGGCGCTCGCCGGCGAATGCGCCGAGCACTGGCAGTACGCCGGCGAACACACGCGCGCGATCGAACTTCTCACTGGCGCGGCCAGCCGCCTAACGGGACTCGGCATGCCCATCGAGGCCGCCCGGCTCTACGAGCGCGCCGCGCAGATGACGTCCTCGCCGCCCGACAAACTGCACCACCTTGCCGCGCGCGCCCATGCGCTCTTCCTCGGCGCGGATTGGGAGCCGTTCGTGCACGTCGTCGCGGAAGTCGAGTCGCTGCAACGCGGCTCCCGCAGCTCACCCGACAACCACGACGACACCGAGCTCGAGCTCTCCCTCGCCAAGTGGCGGCTCGGCGCCGACCGGCGCGAGCTGCTCGCCGAGGCCACGCGCTGCGCGTCGGCCGCTTCCGCGTCCGACGCGCACCGCCTGGCCGCCGCCGCGTGGGCATTGATGATCGCCGATAATCTCTGCGACGATCGCGCCGCCGCGACGGTGATGCGCGTCGTCGCATCGGCCGCCGTGCAACCGGGCGTCGAGGAAGACGCCGTCTCGTGCCTGCACATGGTGTTTCACACCGCCTTCGGCAAACCGGAATCCGGACTCGAGGCCGCCTACCGCCTTACGGACTCGCAGTTAGGCGCTCAGGACGGCGGCTCGAAGGCCAGATATTTGTCGCACGCGTCAGCCGCACTTCGCCTGTGCGGCGCGCCGATCGTCGAGGCGCGACAGGCTGCCGCGTCGGCCCTCGAGATCGCGCAGCGCCTCGGGCTCGCCGCCTTCGCGGCGCCTGCCGCCAATCAGATCACGCTCACCTATCTGGCGGAAGGCGATACCGTCACCGCCCGTGCGTGGTTCGACAAAGCCCTCTGGCTGATGGAGCGGAGCGCCGACAGCGTGGGCCGCTCCACCATCCTGAGCAACGGGGCCGAAATCGCGCTGCGCGAGCGTCGGTTAGGCGATGCCGAGCGCCTGATCGTGGAAAGCGAAAACGCGGTCGGCCAGGCGCGGTCGCCGCGCTCGGACATTCGCCACGTCTCGTTCCGTTGGCGCCTCGCCCTCCTGCGCGGGGATGCCGCTCCGTCGGAGCACGACCTCCGCCACTTCGCGCACCTGCACCGCCGCACGCGCAAGGCCAACGGCCAGGACTTCGCCACCGCCGCACTCATGGATCTCCTCCTGCTGGCCGGGCGGCGGCGGGAGGCATCGCGCCTGCTCACCGCATACGTGAGAGAGTACCGGCGGCCATCGACGTCGCTCGAACCCGACCTGGAACGCCTGCGCAGGGACCTGCATGTGGAGTGACGCCGCCGCGGCGGCGCCGTCAGGCGAGCTGCGCGATCGAGATGTCCTTGGGCCGCGAAGCGGGCGCGGCGTCGCGTTGCGCGGGCGAGGCAAACAGCAGGCCGAACATCGGACTGGCGAGCAGCTCGTCGCAGATTTTCGGGTCGAACTGGCGGCCGCGATACTTGGCCAGCTCCGACCGCACCTGCACCTCGCCTAACGCCTTACGGTAGGGGCGGTCCGTCGTCATGGCGTCGATCGTGTCCGCGATCAGCACGACGCGAGAGCCTAACGGAATCTGCTCGCCGGCCAGGCCGTCCGGATACCCGCTGCCGTCCCAGTTCTCGTGGTGGTGCCGCACCGGCAGCACCAGATCGCGGAGCTGCGACACGGTCGACACCAGCTCCGCGCTCTTGATCGGGTGCGTCTGCATCACCGCCCACTCGTCCGCCGTGAGCTTGTCCGGCTTGCGCAGAATCGGCGCGTAAATCTCGTGGATCTTGCCGACGTCGTGCAGCAGCGCCGCGGTCGCGATCCGTTCGATTTCGCGCGACGACAGGCCTAACGCACGAGCGATGAGCTTCGCATAGTGCGACACGCGCCGCGAGTGACCGGAGGTGTACGGATCGCGCGCTTCGATCGCCTTGACCATCAACTCGAGCAGCTCCTGGTTGACCCGCTCGAGCTGCCGGTTCGTCTTGTACAACTGTCGCACGCCCAACAGCGGCAGCGCGAGTACCAACGCGCCGAAGGCGCCGAAGCGCGCGTAGCACCACGCGAGCAGGAACGCCACCGGACTCGCGAGCACGTCGTACGCCAGGCTGCCCAGGTGATTCTGGCGCCAGACCTTCAACAGGTTCTTGCTGTCGTTGGTCGCGATCGCGCCACTCACCGCCACGGTGTTCACGGCCACGAACACGATGACCATCACCGAGAACGGCACGCCGACCGTCGCCAGCGCCTGCGGCGCGCTCATCCCGCTGTACTGCAACAACGGCTTCCCGCCTAACAACAAGTACGACAGTACCGCCAGCGAGGTCGCCAGCGACATCTGCACCACGTTGAAAACCTTCTTGACTCCGTCGCGAATGCTGATGATCTCGGTGATGATGTTCGTCACCGCGACCGCGACCACCGCGATCCAATTGGGTGAGAGTAGCGCCGTGGCCGTGAACGGGATGAACCCGATCGACCCGCCGGCGCCGGCCGGCAACTGGTACACCAACAGCAGCGCGAACACCGACAACCCGGACATCCACAGCGCGGCCCGAATCGAACCGGCATCGACCACCGGCGCGACCCAATAGACGCAGATGGCAGCAGCCACGGCGCCCAACGCCACACCCGACACGTACAGTCGCACCCGGTTCATTCGCACCGCTTGCGAAAAAGAGGAACCCCCGTCCCCGGGTCTTACCACCAGTGTGCGGTGTCAGACGCAACGACCGCGTACATCGACGTTACGAGCTGGGTCAAGAACGACATTTCGCGTCACCTCCCTTTCGTGAAGTCACACCTGGCACCTGCCAGTTGTGCTGAAGGTCGGCTCCGCTCAACTACGTGGCCCTGCCCGCTCAGCTTCGCTCAGCCGAGGATCGGGGGTTGTTAGTCGTTAGTATCGATCGTGTTGTGAGAACGGTTGAGAGTCGTACCGCAGGAATGACGCACCACCGGACAGCCGTCCCTTCTACCGACGATGCACGCCGCAGCGACCCTGCCTCAGCCGGGTCCCACGGCCCCTCGCCACCACCGCTACCGTCCGATCCACCGATTCGTTGCGTCGAGCACCGCGAGCACACTCGCCGTCTCCGGACTTTCCCGGATCTCGCAACTGCCCGTGAGCAGCATGCTCTCGCGCCCGACACGCACCGTGATTCCGACGAAAACGAACTCGCGCTCGAACGCATCGATCAACCGCGCACCATCGAGCGTCAACGCATGCGCGTCGCCCTCAGCCTGGCTGATCGCGACGACAGCAGCTCGCGCGGCCAACTCGGCCCGCGAGCGTTCGGATTCCGATCCCTCTGATTCCCCGATGTAAGACTGCTCCGCCTTGCGCAGCGTCACTCGACACGTCACGCCCCGACTCCGCGATCGCCGCACTTCCACGTCCTCGAAATAGAACCGCCGACGAGCCGCCGCCGCGGCCTCCGCCGCCGCGCTCTCAGAGAGCGCCTTCGCTTCCGCTGTCTTCTGAGGTTCCACCGTCGTCGCCACCGAAATCTTCCGGTGATCCACCCGCATGCCGAGGTGTGCTAACAACGCACTCTCCACGTTGCGCACCGTCTGCTTCGGATTCACCTCGGCGCTCGTCAGCAAATGCACTTCGCTCACGGCGCCGCTCTCGCTCGCCACGATCCGCGCCGCCAACACGCCGGGCAGCGTAACCAACAGCTCTTCCGCTCGCCGCAGCGGCAAGACGCTGCCGGCGATCGGCGACACGGGCTGCGACGACGGCGTCGGCGCGTTGAGCGGCACAGACACGAGGAACCTGACTTGGCGAACGCGGGAGAACGAGGTACGGCGGGTACGAACGGAGACTAACACGACCGCCGTCACTCCGACCGGGCGGGGAGGTTACGGCGCGTTTCACTTTCGGAATGTGGTCAGACAATATTCCTACAACAGTGCCTAAATGCAAGCGACAGTTGCGCTACGGATACTCGGGCAGGTTATACTCCTTTAACTTTCTGTACAGCGTCCGCTCGCCGATGCCCAACATGTCTGCGGCTTTTCTTCGGTTGCCCCGCGTCTCCCGAAGCGCAGACTCGATCGCCGCACGCTCGATCTCCGCCATGCTCATGCCCGGCCGGATGCTGATCACGTTAGGCGCGGCCGGCTGATCCTTCGGTTCGATCGCCGCCACCGGCGGCGTGCTCGGCACGACTTCTCCAACCAGCACGTCGCGGGAAACGCCGGTCGACAGCGCAGAAGATGCCACCCGCTCGTCACCCATCCGTCTCTTCAACTCCTCCACCTGCAGCTTCAACTCGACCAGACTCCGGATGATGAATTCGAGCTCACGGCCGCCCATCGCGGCCTCCTCTGCCCGCCCCGGCGCGTTGCCCAACCGCCCAACGGGAACGGGAAGAAACCGCGCCGCACCGTCTCGGATCTCCCGCGGAATGTCCTTCGCCGTGATCTCGTGCCCCGGCGACAACACCACCATGCTCTCGACCAGATTCCGCAGCTGCCGGATGTTCCCAGGCCACGAATACTCGACTAACCGCTGCATCGCCTCGGCCGAAATGCCGTGGAACGGCCGCTCGTGTTGGGCAGAGAATTCCTGGACGAACTGGCGCACGAGCAACGGGATGTCTTCTTGCCGGTCTCGAAGCGGCGGCAAGTAGATGTTCAGCACGTTCAGCCGGTAGTAGAGGTCGGCCCGGAACTCGCCCGTCTCAACGTGGTCGCGCAGCGGCCTGTTCGTCGCCGCCAACACCCGGACATCAACCCGAAACGGCTGCGTGCCCCCGACGCGCGTCACTTCCCGTTGCTCGAGCACTCGCAGCAGCTTGACCTGCGTCGACAACGGAGCCTCGCCCACCTCGTCGAGGAACAGCGTACCTCCGTTCGCCAGCTCGAACCGGCCTAACCTTCGCTCCGCCGCGCCGGTGAACGACCCCTTCTCGTGCCCGAACAGCTCGCTGTCCATCAGCGTTTCGGGCAGCGCGCCAATGTTCACCGCGATGAACGGCTTCCCCCGACGAGGACTGAGCCGGTGCACCGCGCGCGCGACCAGTTCCTTCCCCGTTCCACTCTCGCCCTCGATCAAGACGGTGCTCGACACCGGAGCCATCTGCTCGATCTTGACCATCACCTCGCGGATCGCCTCACTCTCGCCAATGAGGCCGGTGTCGAGCGACAGCCGCCTTCGATCGAGGATGCGCCGGATACCGGCAAAGACCTCGTCCAAATCGATGGGCTTCGCGTACACCTCGACGTATCCGATCGCGCGCAGCCGATCGTGCACCGTCGGATCATCGAGATCAGCCAGTCCGACCACCGCCGCGCCATCCCACTGCTGTCGTTTGACCAACTGGATGTTGGCCACGTCGGTGAGCGCGCCCGTGAGGACGATCACGTCGGGCTTCTCACGACGAATCGCGCTCGGCACATCGTCCATCGGCGACACCAGCGTAGTCTGATAGCCCGCGCCTTCGAGCAGCGCGTTCAGCCGCACCGCGGGCTCGACGTCGGCCAGCGTGAGCAAAACCTTCATGCAGCCGGCTCTCCGCCCGCGGCCCGATGCTCCGTCACGTTTCCACGCAGAATGTCTATCGCGTGATCGATGATCGCGTCGAGCGCCGCAAGGCCGTCGCGCACGCCACCTGGCGACCCGGGCAAATTCACGATCAACGTCCGCGCGCGCGTCCCCGCGATGCCTCGCGACAGCGCCGCCCGCGGGAATCGCTCGAGCGACAAGACTCTGATCCGCTCCGCGATCCCCGGCGCCTCACGCTCGACGACGGCGCGCGTCGCCTCCGGAGTGACGTCGCGCGGCGCGAGGCCCGTCCCACCCGTCGTCACCACCAGGTCAGCTCCGTCGCCATCGCACCAGTCCGCCAGGATCGACACGATGCGCGACGTGTCGTCCGGCACGATTGCGCGCGCGGCGACCGCGGCGCCGCGATCGTTCGCCCAACGGGCGATGGCGTCGCCGGACAGGTCCGCGCGCTCGCCTTTCGATCCGGCGTCCGACACCGTGAGGATCGCGATCCGCATGCGAGGGCACTCCTACGTTAGGCGAACGAGCGAACGGCGAACGTGGCGCCGCACCGCTGCGCCACGCGTCCGGCCGGCTAGTGATGAGTGCCGTGCGTGTAGAACGGCGTCCGGACCACCTCCGCCGCTACGCGCTGCCCGCGGATCTCGATCTCGAGCGCAGTGCCCGGCTTGGCCGAGGCGGTCGGGACGTAGCAGGTGCCGATCGGGATGCCCAACGATGGACTCATGGTGCCGCTGCACACGGTACCCGACGCCGCTCCACCAACGAACACCGGATACCCGTGCCGCGGGAAGCTCCGCTCGGCGGTCGTGAACCCGACGAGACGGCGCGGCACGCCGCACTCCTTCTGCGCCACCAGCGCGTCCCGCCCGACGAAATCGCCCTTGCCTAACTTCACCACCCAGCCGAGCCCCGCTTCGAGCGGCGTCGTCGTATCGTCGATGTCGTTGCCGTAGAGCGCCATTCCCATCTCGAGACGCAGGGTATCGCGGCATCCGAGACCGGCCGGCGTCACGCCGTGAGCCGCCAGTGCGCTCCACACGTGTGCCGCGTGCTTGGGCGAGAAGTAAAGCTCGAATCCGTCCTCGCCGGTGTAGCCGGTCCGAGAGATGACCGCCGGAGCGCCCGCAACCTCGCCCACCGCGAAGTGGTAATACGCCATCGACGCCAGCTCGACCGACACCTGCGGCTGCAGCAGCTTCTCTGCGTTAGGCCCCTGGAGCGCCAGGAGTGCGGTCTGATCGCTCACATCCGACACCGTGCATTGCAGTTGCCCGAGCGAGCGCCGAATGTGCTCCAGATCCTTGTCCTTGTTCGACGCGTTCACCACGAGCATCAGACGATCGGCAAACCGATAGACCAGGCAATCGTCCTCGATCGTTCCCCGGTCGTTCAGAATCGTCGAGTACTGCACCTGACCAACCGCGAGTGCCGCCACGTCATTCGACGTCACCTTTGTCGCGAACGCGATGGCATCGGCGCCGGACACTTCGAACTCGCCCATATGGCTCACATCGAACAACCCGCAGTGCTCACGAACTGCCCGGTGCTCCGCAGTGATCCCGGTTGGATACTGTACGGGCATCTCGTACCCGGCAAACGGAACCATCTTGGCACCCAGCGACACGTGGACGTCGTAGAACGGCGTGCGCTTGAGCGTCTGCTGAACTGCGGTCTGAGCCATTGGAGAGGAGCTCCACGAGGAATCTCCTGCAAAAATGGCTGCGTTTCGATCCAACTGCCAGTGCGGCGCACATTAGCAAACGAGCCCGCATCCGTAAGTCGGACCCGGGCTCGCTTGGCTTGCACCAACGACTGCGACTCAATTGCCCGACTGCAGCTTGCTGAATAGCGTCGCCACGTCGAAACGCGCCGGGTCGATCTCTGAAAAGCGGTTATTCAAATACCGCCCAGTTGTCGGAAAGTACGGCGGTGATTGTGTGTTCAAGCACTGGTCGACACTTCGGTTTTCACCAAAGCCATCATAGTTGTCGCTGTACGTCGCGCTGATGAAGTTCTCGATCACTCCCCCTGCCTGCTGGATGCATCCGCGACCTGTGTGCGCCGTGTTGCAGTTGCCGAATGTCGCCGACCCTTCAGGATGCTGATCGTAGTTCTCGACACCGACAGTCCCGGTTCGGCTCATCGTCACACCGTGGAACACGAAGTTGTTCGCGGTCAGCATCCCATTGTCATTGCCGTCTGTCCAGCGATATGTCGAGCCGTTCTTGCCCGACCGTAGCGGCGAGTTGATCCCGTTGTCCGCGATCATAATGCTCGTGTCCGCAATGACGCCGAACAGGTTCGCGCACAGAACCGATGCCGGATCCTGTGCATACACCAGGTCGTCGATCAACAGCACGGTCCCCTGAGCAGAACCATAGGTCTGGGCGTACAGGGTCACCCAGCCTCGAAGCACACCGTTGAGTGCGACCGGCCCGTGCGTGTGAATCACACCCTTCGAGCTCGGGTTGAGTGAACGGTCCAACGGCCACAGCCGCGCATCGTCCGCTTGATGCTTGTAGCCGATGTAGAGCGTATCCGTGATCGCGTTGAACGCCGTAACGACCGGCGCATTGTTGCCGCCCCACGCCTGCCAGTAGCCGTAGACCGTGCTGTCCGTGAACGTCGTATCATCGCCGCCTTTTTGCCACGACGCAGGTCCCTGCACGGGCAGCGCGTGACGCCGCTCGCTCGACACGAGATGGGGATCGCCAGCCGGATAGCAGCGAAATCCAGTGTGCGACATGATCTTGTCGCGCTCGCTCGTGGTCACCGCTGACGCAGTGTGAACCGTGTCGATCGGAGAGCTAGACAGCTCTCCAGAACTGATCTGGCTCTTGAACCACGCCTCGCCGTGGACGAAGGTCGGGAAGAACCTCAGTTCACCATCCTCGAGGTGCCAGTCTCCACACAACGAGTCCGGCGGCACATTCTGGCCGTTGATGACGGAGTCCTTCACGCGCACGCGGCCGGCGTACGCGGCGTTGGCCTGATAGACTCGGACGAAACCTTCGTTAGCGCCATCGATCGTCCCGTCGTTGTCCAAATCGACTCCGACGAACTCGATGCGCGTGCGAACGTTGCTGAGGTTCGTCCCCTGGGAGATCACGTCGAGATTCGCCCCTGCTGCGTAAGACTGGAGGATCGCCAGCTTCGAGACCGGCGGAATTGGAATCACCGACGCACCGCTGATCTTTCCCTTCTCGAAGATCGGCGATCCGCCCGATATGCTCCCCACCGCCGACACTGTGTCGTAGTACGTCGGCGTCCCGCACGAGTACCACCCCTGATTGCTGTGCGCTCGGCCGCGAATGAATTCGCCGGTCGAATAGCACAAGCCCGCCGGGAACGTGTTGGTGAACATCGCGTAGCGCGCGAAGTTCTCCGCGGCCAGCTCGAGACGACGAACGTACCGCGCGCCGCTGGAGTCGAACGCCTCCGACACGACGCTCGCATACTGTCCAAACTCGCCTGTCACGTTGCCCGAGTAGCCCGCATAGACGTTGACGTGCAGGTTCGGGATCACGTTCCCGTCGGCGCCCGTGATGGTTCCGTTAGAAATCACCGTCACGTACCCACTGTCGGGCAGGTGGATGCTCGTGTCCTTGCTCAGAGCGGACTTGCCCATCGCCAGGCCTGCTTCGGCTGCGTAGCGATAATCGCGCTCGCGATCGAACGAGTGCGTGAGAATCGTCGAGCTTCCGGTGAGCAGGATCGCCGACAACGCGATCGCCGCCAGAGTGACGGTTAGGAGCAGGACGAGGATCAGCGCCGACCCGCGCCGATTCGTCCGCTCGCTCCACAAGATGGATGCGCGCGGCATGCGGATTCTCCTCATGTTGCTCACGGAACGGTGACGGCGCCGGCGGAAACGATCGGCGAGTTCGACGGCGAACAATCCTGCGCCACGACGCCATATTCCCAACTTCCGGACGGCGGATCGATGTCGTCGTAGGTGTACGTCGCCGACGACGCCGCGACGCTCGTCACGACGTTCTGCCAATTCGCATCGCCGACTGCCCGACGATAGATGAGGTAGCGCTCGATGTCCTTCTCGCCGGCGTCCTGGTCCAGCGACTCGTTCCAGGTCAGAATCACCTTTGCCGGCGTCGTCGTGTCATAGACGGCGGTGAACGACGCCGGCGGAATAGGCGTGGTGCCGCACACTGTGCTGTGCAGCATGCCAGCGTTCAGCAGCTGGGTCGATGTCTGCACGACCCGTGTCACGAAGCCCTTTTGCGGATCGTCGTAGGTGCCGGCCACGCGGATCGTCACCATGCGGATGCTGTCGACCCACGCGAACTTTCCCGTATCGGAGGCCGAGCCGTGCGCCGCCGCATTGTGGTAGAGGGGCAGGTTCGCCGTCGGAATTGCTATGAGATTTCCGGTGGAGTCCGGCTTGTAATAGGTGAAGATCGGCGGATCGCCGCTGTTCCACACGATGCCGCTCGCAACCACCTTCGGCGCTCCATCATTCACGCGGCGAAAGAGCACGTATTGGTTGCTGTCCGCCACCGTGCTGTCGAGCGAGGCCCAATACGAGATAGTTTCCGCCGCGCCGGGCACACCACTCTGCAAGTAATTCATTTGCGGATACGCCACCGCGCTGTGCGGCAGCGTGATCTGCTGAGTCGTAAGCATGCTCGCGGTCGACATCGAGTCGACGTCTGGATCATAGTACGCCGCGTTGAGATCGTTCGCCTCGCGCGCGACGATGTCCGCGTTGAACGTGAGCGCGAACCGATCCGCCTGCACGATCATGGGCTGATTCGACAATACGCCGGTGCCGGCGAGGCGCAGGTCGCGATCAACGGTGCTCTGCGCGAACCGCGCGTTCTGCTGGGCATCCATTCGGCCGGCGCTCGCGCCGAGCGACCGCGCTTGCATCTTGAAGAACGGCACGGCGAGTCCGAACACCGCGACGAACAGCGCTAACGCGATCAGCATTTCGATCAGCGTGACGCCTCGCTGCGGCCGACGTTGTAAAGGTGTCGTCATGGCTCGTCGTCCTCAGAAGGCCGCAATGACCGTCGTTTTCTTCATCGGCGTCGACAACGCCGATGCCGTCACGACGACGGTCACGGTCTTGTAGTCCGCACGGGTGGTAGACGTGTGCGTGATGAAAGTCTGCCGTGTGAAGCCCGGGTATCCGGCGATGCCCGTTTCGGTCGCGACGAACTTCGCCTCGAGCGATCCGTACACCGGATATGCTTTGACCTGCTCGAGTCCGGCGACGGCGAGATCGCCGGCCATGGACATTTCGTAGCCTGTTCCCGATGAATGGGACAGCCGCGAGACGAACGTCCCCATGCCGAGCATCGCGCCGGTGAGAATCGCGAGCGCGATCAGCGTTTCGATCAGCGTTAGGCCCTGACGGGCGCGCATCGAGAAGGTCATAGGCTCGCCTGCTCCCACGTGCCATTGAGATAGCGCCACCAACTCGTCCGCCCGGTCGATTGAATCACTCGAACGCAGCGGAAGTCATCGTTGCTGGCGCGCTTGGAGGTGAGGTAGATGTCGGCTTCGCTGCTCGCCGCGCCGTCGCGGTGGAAAATGATCGTCGGCATGTTGCCGATGGTCTTGATGCCGCTGCCATCGATCGATGACGCCGCACCGCCGGAAATACCGGCCGGCGGCACCGCGAAGTGCACAGAGTCTTCGAGCTGCGCGTAGATCACGTGCTCGCCCGCATCCACCGTCGCATTGTTGTTGTTGTCTTCGAGAATGCGGATGCGGCGGTTGGCCGTATCGAAGCTCACGACCACATCGTACTGCCGCGTGACGGCTAACCGCTCCGCATGCTGCAACGAGACACGTACCGTCCGCGCAGCAGCGTCGACGCGGAACTGGGTGAAGTTCACCTTGGGATACGCGAACGCCGCGATGATGCCGATGATCGCGAGCACGATCATCAACTCGATGACGGTGAACGCCCAACGCGGCGAATGTCGCGACGCCGCGATCGCGCTGGCAGCTGAACGGTGACGCGTGGTCGTGCGCATGACCTCTCGCAAGAGATGAGCGGCTGTGGTCGCCGGGCCGAGAGTGTCGGCCGGTGCTGCCGGCGGCGCAGGCGCCGCTCAGAGGCGCGCCACGCGCGGACCGGGTCGAGTGCTCGACCCATGCCCTGCATGTATGGTATTGTGGTATAACGATTTACGAGCGGAGTGGCATGACTCGTCCTACGCAAACACTCGCAATTGTGCTAGAAAGTTGCGGCCGTTCGCCCAACCAGGCTGAACGCGCACGAGCGACGCCGAGCGAGGCCCGTTAGGCTTTGGCGGACCCGTTGCCCATGAGGGTCGCCATTACCGCCTTCTGCACGTGCAGCCGGTTTTCGGCTTCATCCCACACGCGGCTCTGTGGCCCGTCGATCACCTCGGCGGCAACTTCCTCTCCGCGATGGGCGGGAAGGCAGTGCAGGAAAATCGCCGTCGGCTTGGCTTTCGCCATCAGCGCAGCGTTCACCGTGAAGCCGGCAAACGCGCGCGCACGGCTCGCCTGCTCTTCCTCTTGACCCATGGATGCCCATACGTCGGTGTTGACGACATCGGCCCCGGCGGCCGCTTCCGTTGGGTCGCGCACGACATGCACATCGGCCGCCGTCTGTGCGCGCGCCAGCAGGACGGGATCGGGGTCGTAGCCCTCGGGACATGCGAGCACGAGCTCGAAGCCGAGACGATACGCCGCGTTGATCCACGAGTTCGCCATGTTGTTGCCGTCGCCGATCCACGCCACGCGCTTGCCATCCCAGCCGCTCAGGTGCTGCCTAACTGTAAGCAGATCGGCCAGCACCTGGCATGGGTGCAGCAAGTCCGTCAGGCCGTTGATTACCGGCACGTCGGCGTACTTTGCCAACTCCTCGACCTCCGCATGCGCGAACGTGCGAATCATGATCCCGTCGACGTAGCGGGAGAGCACGCGCGCGGTATCCGCGATCGGTTCGCCGCGTCCCAGCTGAATGTCGCGCGGTGAGAGAAACAGCGCATGGCCGCCGAGCTGCCACGTGCCGACCTCGAACGACACGCGCGTCCGCGTGGATGATTTCATGAAGATCATCGCCAGCGACTTGCCTGCCAGCGGATGATCAACATATCGGCCGCGGCGCATGTCGTCGGCCAACTGAAAGAGGTCGCGCAGTTCTTGGGGCGAGAAATCCGGGATGGCCAGAAAGTCGCGGTGCATGCGGGTCAGGCGTGGCAGAACGAATCGTTAGGCGCCGTCATAGAATGTACCGGCGCAGGTCTTCATCGTCGACGATGGCCTTGAGACGGTCGCGCACCGTCGCGCCATCGATCGTGATCGGCTTGGTGCCGCGGTCGGGCAAATCGTACAGGACGTCCTCGAGCAGCGACGACATCACTGTGTGCAGGCGCCGCGCGCCGATGTTCTCCATGCGCTCGTTCACGCCCGTGGCGATCCGCGCAAGCTCGGCGATCGCATCATCGGTAAACGTGAGCGGCGCACCCTCCGCCGAGACCAGCGCCGCGTACTGCTTCGTCAGCGCATTCTCCGGCTCCGTCATGATGCGGACGAAGTCTTGCTCGGTGAGCGGCTTGAGCTCCACGCGAATCGGGAACCGGCCCTGCAGTTCCGGAATGAGATCGCTCGGCTTCGACACGTGGAAAGCGCCGGCCGCGATGAAGAGGACATGGTCCGTCTTCACCATGCCGTACTTGGTCTGCACGTTCGAACCCTCGACGATCGGCAGGAGATCGCGCTGTACTCCCTCGCGAGACACGTCGGGACCGCCCATCTGCGAACGCTCTCCCGCAATCTTGTCGATCTCGTCGAGGAAAATGATTCCCATCTTCTCGACGCGTTCCAACGCGTCCGACGTGACATCCTCCATGTCGACCAACTTCTCGAGTTCCTGGTCGAGGAGAATCCTCCGCGCCTCCGAGACTTTCACCGTTCGCTTCTTCCGCCGCTTGGGCATCATGTCCTGCAGCATCTCGGTGAAGTTCTCGACGCCTTCGCCGGCGCCTTGCGGCACCAGCATGTCGAACATCGGAGCACCCTGCTGGGTCACCTCGACTTCGACTTCCCGGTCCTCGAGTTGTCCGTCACGCAGCAGCTGGCGCAGCTTGTCTCGCGTGCGGCTGTAGCGCTCCTTCGTGGCTTCCGGAGTCCCGCCCTCCCGCTCCACCTCGCCACCGGACGACACGACGAACAATGACGGACCGCTTCCCGCGCCGCCCGCAGCGGCCGACGCCGCGCCGCGCTGCCCTTCGGCGGTCGCTTCGCTCGGTCGCGGCAACAGGAGATCCAGCAACCGCTCGTCGACCCGCTCGTAGGCGAGGTCTTCGACTTCGTTCTCGCGCTCCGTGCGCACCATGTCGATCGCGCTCTCGACAAGGTCGCGCACCATCGACTCCACATCGCGTCCCACGTAGCCGACTTCGGTGAACTTCGATGCTTCCACCTTGCTGAACGGAGCGCCGGCCAGCCGAGCGAGACGGCGGGCGATTTCCGTTTTGCCGACGCCGGTCGGACCGATGAGGATGATGTTGTTAGGCGAGATCTCGTCGCGAATGCCTTCGGGCGCTTGCTGTCGGCGCCACCGGTTGCGCAGCGCGATAGCCACGGCCTTCTTCGCGTCGCCCTGCCCAACGATGTACCGGTCGAGCTCGGCGACGATTTGCCGCGGTGTGAGATCGGCCAGTCGTGCGATTGCTTGCTGCGTGTGCTTGGAAGGCATGTGTCGCGTAGTGTCCGGTGAACCTGATGCCCGGATCACAGTTCCAGAACAGTGATGTTTCTATTCGTGTAGATGCAGATGTCGCCCGCGATTTCCAGGCTGTGCCGCACGATGGCCGCCGGCGCAAGATTCGAATGTGCGAGCAGCGCGCGCGCCGACGCGAGCGCATACGAGCCGCCCGATCCGATCGCAAGAATACCATCTTCCGGCTCAATGAGCTCGCCGGTCCCCGAGATAATGAAGCCATGCTGTCGATCGGCGACGGCCAGCAATGCCTCGAGGCGTCGCAACACGCGGTCGCTTCGCCATTCTTTGGCTAGCTCGACAGCCGCGCGAGGCAGATTTTCGGGAAAGCGATCGAGCTTTTCCTCGAACTTCTCGAAGAGTGTGAATGCGTCGGCGGCCGCTCCGGCGAAACCAGCCAGCACTTTGCCGCCACGCAGCGTTCGCACCTTCTGCGCGTTCGCCTTCATCACGGTCTCGCCGACCGTCACCTGCCCGTCGCCGCCAAGCGCGACTTTCCCGTCGCGTCGGACGCCGAGGATGGTGGTAGCACGTATGGTTGGCAGACCTGGCATGGCCGGAAAGATAGTCCGAAGCCATGCCGACTGCTGCCTGGCGGCGGCCGCCGTCAACTCAGGCGGCGCTTCTAGCGCTAATCGTCGCTGCTGACCGGCCAGCCGTAAGCGGGAGTGGCGCTTCCGTCCGATTGGCGTGGATCGTTGTTGACAGGCGACAGGGACGCGCGACCGGAGGGCCCGTTGATCAGATCGAGCAAGTAGTGCCAATTGAGCACGACGCCTGCTATCAGGAGAGCAATGCCAACGAAGGTGGCGGCGATCGAAAACGGTGTACCGCCGCCGCTCAGCAGAACCAGAGCTGTGCAGACGAGGCTTCCGCCGAGACATCCTTGCCCAACGCGGCTCCGCTCCGGGCGTGGCGTCCGTCGGCGCTCGGCTGCGAAGGGCTCGTCGTGCAACGCAGCATCGGCGACCAACGCACCGCCGACGACGGCCGCGATCAATCCGCCCAGAAATGGAAGCACTTCCATCCAGCTCATACTATGGTCCGGGTGCAAGAAAGAAGCCGTCCCACACACAGGCAAATGCGGAGCGCTTATGCTCGCGGGTGCGCTTTGATGTATACCGCTTTCAGTCGCTCGACGCTGGTATGTGTGTAAATCTGTGTGGTGGAAATGGACGCATGTCCGAGCAGTTCCTGGACGGCACGGAGGTCGGCGCCGGCATCCAGCAGATGCGTCGCGAACGTATGGCGAAGAGAATGAACGGACAGCTCGGCGTCCTCGTCGATCTGACGCAGCAATGCGCCGACGACGGCCTGAACCATTCGCACCCCGATCCGCTTGCCGGTCTTCGAGAGGAACAAGGCCGAGCGATCCGCGGCGCTGCCGCGATCGCGCCGCAGCGCGTCGCGCTTGAGCTCGTAGTTGCGCAATGCGAGCACCGCGTGATCGCCTAACGGGATGATGCGTTCCTTGCGCCCCTTGCCGCGCACCTTGACTTGCTGCGAAACGAGATCCAGGTCGCGCATGTCGATGCCCGCCAGCTCGGACAGCCGCATTCCGGTCGAGTAAAACACCTCGAGGATGGCGAGGTTGCGGACGTCGGCGAACCTCCCGCTCCATGCCCGCGTCTCCGCTTGCTGAAAGAGCAGATCGATTTGCGCACGATCGAGATATCCGGGGAGTCGTTTGTCGAGCTTGGGCGAGCCGACACCTCGCGCAGGGTTTGCCGTGACCTGCTCGTTGCGGTGCAGGAAACGATAGAAGCTCCGAACAGCCGACAACGTCCGCGCCACGGAACGCTTCGAGAGGCCGCGCCGGAGCAAATGGCTCATGAAGGCGCGAATCGCGAGACGGTCGACGCCTTCCCATGTCCAGGCCTGCGTTCCGTAGTAGCTCGCCAGGAACGCAACCAACGCGTGCAAATCGCGGCGGTACGCCGTTACGGTGTTAGGCGAATCGTTTCGCTCTTTCTCGAGGTGCTCGAGAAAGTCGGCGATCTCGTTCGGGAGCGCGAGCTCAGGCGGCGCTTCGCTCATGGGACAAATGCGTGCGCATTCGTCTCGGTGCGCCAGGTCTCGATTGCTGCGATCGCACGCTCCGCGAGTAGTTCGCGCTTGCGCCGCTTGTCTCGGATGTGTTCGTCCAGTTCGTCGAGCAGTGCGAAGTTGGCGTTCATCGGCTGAAAGTGTTCCGGCCGCGCCTCGCGCAGATACCGATACAGAGCGCCGATCATCGTGGTGGGCGGGGGGAGCACCGGTTCCATGCCTTCCATCAAGCGGGCCATGTTGAGACCAGCGATGAGGCCGGTGGCCGTGCTTTCGGTATAGCCTTCGACGCCCGTGATCTGACCCGCGAAGAGCACGCGCGGCTCGTCTCGCAACGCGAGATGCGATGACAGCGCCGCCGGCGTGTTGAGATACGAATTGCGGTGAATCGAACCGAATCGCAGGAACTCTGCGTTCTCGAGTCCGGGAATGAGTCGGAATACGCGCTGTTGGTCCGGAATCCGGAGACGCGTTTGGAATCCGACGATGTTCCACATTCGCGCGCCTCGATCTTCCCGGCGCAGCTGCACGACCGCAAAGGGTTCGCGAGCTGTTCTCGGATCTTTGAGGCCAACGGGTTTGAGCGGCCCAAAGCGGAGCGTGTCGCGCCCGCGGCGCGCCATTTCTTCGACCGGCATGCAGCCTTCGAAGTACGGCACGGAGTCGAAATCGTGCGCTGCATACAAGTCCGCTGCCACGAGCGCGTCGATAAAGTCTGCGTATTGCTGGCGGTCGAGCGGACAATTGAGGTAGGCGCCATCTGCGCCGGCATCGGGCATCGTTTCCTTGCCGTAGCGCGACGCCCGAAACGCGACACCGAGATCTATCGAATCGCGATCGACGACCGGGGCAATTGCATCATAGAACGCGAGCGCCTCAACGCCGAGCCGCGCTCGCATCGCTTGTGCGAGTGCGTCCGAAGTAAGCGGGCCGGTGGCAACGATGCTTGGCACCGGAAGGTCGGTGACCTCCCGGCGTTCCACGGAAATGCGAGGATGGGTCGCAATGCGTTCTGTGACGGCAGCCGCGAAGAGCTCGCGATCCACTGCGAGAGCGGAACCGCCGGGGACTCGCGCCTGGTCGGCCGCCCATAAGACGAGCGAGCCGAGTAGTCGCATCTCACGCTTGAGGAGCCCGTGCGCGTTTGTCTCTTCGGTGCTCTTGAAGGTATTCGAACACACGAGCTCAGCGAGGCGATCGGTTTTATGGGCCGGTGTACGGACCACCGGGCGCATTTCGACCAGCGTGACTTCGTGTCCGCGCTCTGCAAGCTGCCAGGCTGCTTCGGATCCGGCGAGGCCGCCGCCAACGACGGTGATCATGGCCAGAAACTAACGCTGGCCATCAGGCGCGGCGAGGTACCGCAGTCTAGCCCGCGGCGGCGGCCGGCTCCGCAACGGGTGCTACATCCCACTCGTTGCCGCACTTGAGGCACTTCCGGAATTCGCCGCGCGCCTTCGTCGACTTCATTTCAGCGCCCACGAAACCGCAGTCCGGGCACTGCTCCAACGTCGGCTTGTTCCAGGCGACGAAATCGCAATTGGGGTGGTTCACGCAGCCATAAAACGCGCGACCCCCGCGCTTGGAGCGCAGTTGGATGATATCGCCGCCGTCCTTGGGGCATTTCACACCCGTTGGCAAGGCGCGTGTACCGCGGCACTTCGGGAATCTGCTACAACCCAAAAACTCACCGGACCGGCCGTGGCGAATGACCATTCGCGCACCGCATTCGTGGCAGATCTCATCCGTTAGGACCGCCGGCTTGCGATCACGGCCGAGAGGCTTGGTGTAGTCGCAGTCTGGTCTGTTTTCGCACGCCAGGTACGGACCGAAGATGCCGCCCTTCGGCACGAGGCGTCCGCCGTCCTTGGGACAGCGCTCCTTTTCAATGACGGACAGATCGTGCGCCCGCGCAATGAGGTCCTCGATGTTCGCCTTGTCGAGCGACTGGGAGAACGGGCCATAGAACTCTTCCAGCACACGACGCCAACCCATCTCGCCTTCTTCGATCTTGTCGAGCTCGCCTTCCATGTTCGACGTGAAGGCGACGTTGAAGATGTCGGGGAACTGGTGGACCATGATCTTGGCGACGGTCTCGCCTAACGGCGTGGGCGTGAACCGCCGCTGCTCGAGCGTCACGTAGTGACGGTCGGCGAGCACGGAAATGATGGACGCGTATGTGGACGGGCGGCCGATACCCAGACGCTCCAGCTCCTTGACCAAACTCGCCTCGCTGAAGCGCGGTGGCGGTTCGGTGAAGTGCTGGTGCGGCGTGATTTC